>CAZOBT010000107.1:2482-7872 GCA_964578025.1 uncultured Rhodocyclaceae bacterium
CCATTTGATGCGATTCTTGCTGATGTGCCGTGTTCTGCCAGTGGTGTGATTCGGCGGCATCCCGACGCGAAATGGCTGCGCCGTGACGAAGACATTGCCCGCTTTGCCCGCACGCAAGCGGCAATTTTGACGGCCTTATGGCCTTGCTTAAAACCGGGGGGGCGGTTGTTGTATGCCACTTGCTCGGTGTTCCCCGAAGAAAATACGCAACAAATCACCAAGTTTTTAGCGAAAACCCCAGATGCTGGCTTACGTTATGCACATCAACTGCTTCCCAGCGCGACCCACGATGGCTTCTACTACGCTTTATTGGATAAAGCGGTTTAGTCCATTTAGCCCACTTCCACTTATGCTGTTTCGCTCATCACCGCCCAGCACCTTCAGAGTGGTGAGGGTGACATTTGCCGCCTTCGCCTGCGCCCTCCTGCTGCTCCTCAGCAGTATGGTGCTGGGGAGTTTCGGGGCGCGGGCGGAAGCGGCAGAAATCGAAATTACCAACCCTGCGCTAAACGTCGGCGACGATGGCTTAATCGCTACCGCTGATTTTGCCTTTGAACTCAATCCACGTTTGGAAGAAGCCGTGGCACGGGGCCTGTCTTTATATTTTTTAATCGAATTTGAAATCGCCCGCCCACGCTGGTATTGGTTAGACGAAAAAACTTTGAGCCGCAGTAAAACCTATCAACTGTCGTACCACGCCCTGACTCGGCAATATCGTTTATCCACCGGCGGCAGCTTGCATCAAAGCTTTAGCTCCCTCTCCGAAGCCTTACGCATGTTAAGCCGCTTACGCAATTGGCTCGTGCTGGATAAAGTCGCGGATAAGGGCGTGTTAAAAATTGGGGAAACCTATCAAGCCAGTTTGCGGATGCGTTTAGACACCTCGCAATTACCTAAACCGTTTCAGATCACTGCCTTAGCCAATCGTGATTGGAATCTTAGTTCTGACTGGGCGCGGTGGTTGTATGTGATACCCGCGTTTCCTGTCAGCGATGGCAAATAAGGAAATCAGGAATTGGAAATTCAATGAAACGTGTTTTTGCCATTAGCCTTGCCCTTGCCATCGCCTTTAGCGCGATTCTGTGGTTTCTCTTGCTGGCCTCTAGCTCGGCGGAAACCACCTTATTTGCACGGCATTACGCCTTACTCCTGATTTTGAATGGCCTCGTCGCTGCGACCTTGTTAGGACTCGTCGGCTGGCAACTCAGTACCTTGTGGAAAGATTACCGGGCGCAAGTGTTTGGCGCACGCTTAAAGCTGCGTTTGATGCTGATGTTTGGGGTGATTGCTGTTTTGCCGGGGATTCTGGTCTATGGTGTTTCCATGCAATTCGTGACGCGCAGCATTGAAAGCTGGTTTGATGTGCGTGTGGAAAAAGCCTTGGAATCTGGCCTGAACTTAGGGCGGTCAACCTTGGATTTTTTATCCTCCGATTTAGAAACCAAGGCCAAAAGTATGGCCTTAGAACTGGGTGATGCCGAAACTGGGGGGCGGTATCGTTTGATGTCACGCTTGCGCGAACAAACCGGAATTCAATCCGCTGCTTTATTTAGCCAAGGCGGGCAGTTGTTATTTAGTGCGCAGCAAAATTACAACTCCTTATTGCCGATCTTGCCCACGCCCACCCAGTTAAAACAAGCCCGCAGTATGCGCGTGCTGTCCACGGTAGAGGATCAAGGCGAAAGCGAATTGATTCTACGCACCTTAGTCAGTGTCATGCCAGGGCATTTGATGGATGAAACGCAGGTCTTGCAGATCACGCAAAACGTGCCGAAGTCAGTGAATGACAATGCCGAAGCGGTGCAAGCGGTGTATCGCGACTACCAAGAGTTACAACTGGCGCGCCAAGGTTTAACCCAGATTTATGCCCTGATTTTGACCCTTACGGTGTTAATGGGTTTGTTTGGGGCATTTACCCTCGCCTTCTTTTTAGCGCGGCGTTTAGCCGCGCCCTTATACATTTTGGCGGAAGGGACACAGGCCGTGGCACAGGGTGACTTTTCACCCCGACAAGCGGTGTATAGCCAAGATGAACTGGGGATTTTGACCCAATCGTTTAATCGCATGACGCGGCAGTTAGATGAGGCACGTACCGAGACTGAACGCCATCGCAGCGAGGTGGAAGCGGCTCGTGCCTATTTAGAGTCCATCCTTGCCAACTTGTCGAATGGGGTCATCGTGTTGGATGCGCAAAACAGCTTGCGCACTTTAAATGAAGGGGCGTTGACCATTTTGGGTGAAGGCTTTGCCGAGATGATTAACACCCCAATTGCGGCATGGAACACCCCCAAACAATTAGCCGACTATTTACTGGAACGCTTTGCTACCAGTGAAGATGGCGAATGGGAAGGCGAGCTGGAATTGCAGTACGAGGACGGAAGAAATCAAATCCTCTTTCTGCGTGGCTCGCATTTACCACGCTCCAGCGGCGGTGGTAGCGTGGTAGTCTTTGATGACATTACCCGCTTGATCTCCGCCCAACGCAGTGTGGCGTGGGGGGAAGTGGCACGCCGCTTGGCGCACGAAATTAAAAACCCCTTAACCCCGATTCAGCTTTCCGCCGAACGTTTGCAATACAAGCTCGAAAGCAGCTTGAGCGGCAACGAAGCGGAAATGTTGCGTAAAAGCACCAACACCATCATTACGCAGGTGCAAGCGATGCAGCGCATGGTCAATGATTTCCGTGACTATGCACGTTTGCCACCGCCGATTTTGAATCCCTTGGATTTAAACAGCTTGGTGCGCGATGTGTTGGGGTTATATGAAACGTCCTGTGCCAGCATCGTCTGCCATTTCGCCGATCCTTTGCCTTTGGTCATGGGCGATACCACGCAGCTGCGGCAAATTATCCACAATCTGCTGCGGAATGCCGAAGACGCGCTGGAGGGGCGCGAGGATGCACGGATTCAGGTGATTACCGAAGCTGGGACATTACATGCCCGGCTACGCATTTGTGATAACGGTCCCGGTTTCCCCGCAGAAATTTTGGCGCGTGCCTTTGAGCCATACATTACGACCAAGGCCAAAGGCACGGGCTTGGGCTTGCCGATTGTGAAGAAAATTGTCGATGAACATCATGGCAGCATTGCAATCATTAACCTTGAACCACATGGTTGTGAGCTAAAAATTAAACTGCCTTTTGCAAAAGAAGAATCTCATGGCGCAAATCTTAATCGTTGATGATGAAATCGGAATCCGCGAATTACTCTCTGAAATCTTGCAAGATGAGGGTTATTCGGTGCTGTTGGCAGAAAATGCCACCGCCGCACGGCAACAACGGCAAAAAATTCGCCCGGATTTAGTCTTACTGGATATTTGGATGCCCGATTCCGACGGCATTACCTTGCTCAAAGAATGGAGTGGTAACGGCTTACTCACCATGCCCGTGGTCATGATGTCGGGACATGGCACGATTGATACGGCAGTGGAAGCAACACGGATTGGCGCGGTGGATTTCTTAGAAAAGCCGATTTCGCTGCAAAAATTGCTGGCGACGGTGAAAAAAGCCTTAAAGCATGATCCCATCGTTCCGCCGCAAGCTCCGCCGTTAACCTTGGATGCGTTTAGCCAATCGTTGACCATGCGGGAGTTTCATAAACGCTTGGAACAAGCTGCGCATCGCACCGACATCATTTTCTTAAAAGGTGTGACTGGGCCGATGGCAGAAATTTGCGCCCGCAGTTTGCAAGCCCCAAATACGGCGTGGTTAGACCTCGCGGCCTTGAACAATCCACTGACCCAAGAAATGTTGCAACAAGCCACTGGTGGCGTGTTGTACATCCCCGACCTAGCTACCTTGGGCAAAATGCAGCAGAAAAATCTGCACTTTGCGGTAGAGCGTTTGGGCAAATACAAACTGTGTTTGGTGCTTGCCAGCAGTAAATCCTTAGAACATTTACACGCCCACGGCTGGGATAGCCATCTGCTCACGCGCCTCGGCGAAGTGTGGGTGGCCTTGCCCGATTTAGCCAAACATCACGACGACATCCCGGAAATTGCCAGCCAACTCTTAGCACAATGGATACGCCGAGGCGAATTACCCCCTTGCCGTTTCTCCAGCGCGGCCTTGAATCGCCTGCGCCAGCATACTTGGTCTATTAGCCAAGAAGCCAGCTGGGGCGAGCTACAGCGGCTGATTCGCAATTTGGCCTTAACCGCGCTGGATGAAGAAATCAGCGATGATGAAGTGCGCCGAGCCTTACCTACACCAAGCGAAGAAAGCGAAAATCCGCCCCCAAGCGTGGCAGAAACCGCACAATTCAACGGCCTATTCAGCCAACCCCTACGCGAAGCCCGCGATGCCTTTGAAACCTTATATTTCAATCATCTGTTAGAAAACGAAGGCTACAACATGAGCCGCATCGCCGAAAAATCCGGCCTCGAACGCACCCACCTGTATCGCAAACTTAAACAACTGGGCATTGCGGTAAATCGCAAGGGGTGAAACTAACTTGAGGCACGACCCAAATTGGTAAGAGTCCAGACAATAGCGATAATTACTACGAAATCCTTGTGCAAGATAACGAGGTGGAGTGTGCCCATTCGGTAATTATCGAAAATGGTTTTTAGCACTGGCTTTCACTCTGGCACGGTAAGCACATACAAACCTCAAAGCCGCCTGTACTAAGATTCCTCGCTTCAATCGTCCCATGCGCAGCGGTGATGGCGCGTTGGGCGATGGCGAGGCCAAGGCCATAACCATCGTTGTTTTGCCCAGCGGCGCGGAAGAAGGGGGTAAAAATTTGTGTGAGTAACGGGTCTGGGACACCTGTGCCTTGGTCGGTGATGCGTAATTGGCAACGTTGTGCGATGTGGTTTTGTGGTTTCTCGGAAGTCGCTGGCTTCAGCAGGGATAGACTCAGTTCCACCGTGCCGCCCTTGGGGGAGTATTTCAGGGCATTACGCACAATATTTTCAATCGCCCGATGCAGCATTTCTGGGTTGGCTTGGACTAAGACATCGGGCAAGGGTGTCGTGGCAACGACCTGAATTTGCCGCGCCATGCCTTCATAGTTGGCATCTTCCATCACAGCGGTCAGTAATTCCGTTAAATCAACCGCTTCCATCCCACCACTAACCCCAGCTTCTAGGCGTGACAATGTAAGCAATTCGCCCACTAAGCGATTCATGCGCTCGCCTTCGCGTTCAATCCGCTCCAAATTATGGCTGGCTTTGTCTGGCTGTTGGCGAATCAGGCCAATCGCCGCTTGCAACCGTGCCAACGGCGAACGCAGTTCATGCGAGACATCATGCAGCAAACGTTTTTGCCCTTGCATCAACGCGGCAAGGCGTTCGCTCATATGGTCAAAATCACGGCCTAAATCCGCAAGCTCGTCACGCCGTTGCCCCATGTTTTGCCCAATGCGTACCGTCAAATCGCCTTCGGCAAG
>CAZOBT010000108.1:0-7713 GCA_964578025.1 uncultured Rhodocyclaceae bacterium
CAGCGCGTACCACCATCGGCCTGTAAAACGTCGCAATCCAAGGTAATTTGCCGTTCACCTAACGCAGGTAAATCCACCACTGCCCGTAACGAACGCCCGATCAAACGTTGAATTTCTTGGGTACGCCCGGTTTGCTTGCCTTTTGCTGCTTCACGCGGGCTACGGCTATGGGTGGCACGCGGCAACATGCCATATTCTGCCGTGACCCAGCCTTGGCCTTTGCCGCGTAAAAACGGGGGGACATTTTCTTCGACACTGGCGGTACATAACACACGGGTATTGCCCATGCTAATTAACACCGAGCCTTCGGCATGGCAGGTAAAGTGACGGGTAATTTCAATTTGGCGTAATTGATTCGCCTGACGTTGGCTGGGGCGCATGGTTGTCCTTATTATGGTTTAATTAAATTGAATCTAACTATTAAAGTCAGTAATTTGTTAATTTATTTTCTGGGCGTGGTTTTATTAATGGCAAGGCGAATTTCTTCAATCGCACGTTCAATATCATCATCACTAAAATGATTGCCACTTAAACTACGCACACCATCAACGCCTTGCATATTGGTTGCCATATCGTCTAGCCCCATCGTTTGGCTAAAAATGGTACTGCCTGCTGCTTCTACATAATTTTCTGCCCAACGCAAAGCAATCACGGACAAGTTATCACTGCCCGGCCCATTAACTTTTTCAGCTTGTGCCATTAAAGGAGGAATGGCTTGGGCTAATTCTTTTTTCTCTAAATCAGCCGCTAACATTTCTGGGGGTAAACCTGCCCAGAAACCATCAGTACACAGCAATAAAATATCCCCAGCGGCTAAAGGCGTTTTGCGAGAAAATTCAATTTCGGGATTTTGACTGCCGCCTAAACAGCTATAAACCTTATTCCGGTCGGGGTGATTCTGTGCCGCCGCTGGGCTAACAATCCCAGCATCCAACATTAAACGAATTCGTGAATGGTCGCGTGTTTGTGATAATGGCTTGCCATTACGGAATAAATACAAACGTGAATCCCCAGCATGTGCCCAGTAAGCAATATTGTGTTGAATCACACAGGCAACTACTGTGGTGCGTGGGCATTCTGCTAAATAATGTTTTGTCGCATATTTCAGAATACTATTATGCGCATGGTTTAAATATTTTTGCAGAAAATGGTAAGGGTCTTCAATGGCAGGCTTGGCTTCGCGTTGAAAACCATCCATGAGTACCTGTACCGCAATTTGCGAGGCAATTTCACCATTGTCATGCCCGCCCATACCATCAGCTACCACCATTAAAATGGCTTCACGCGAATAGGAATAAGCAAGGCGATCTTCATTATTGCTACGCCCGCCTTGGCGGCTTTCTTGATAGATAGAAAATTTCATGTCTTGCTATTCGTTTTTTTTAGTTTATTCACAATATTGCCCAACCACGACCCTTTTTCACTGACAGGGGCAATCGGCTCGGGTGCGTCATACTCTTCCACTAAGGCTTTTTGTAAGGCATAGCAACTTTGAGGACGTTGTAAATGATCTAATTCCATACACCAATCGACAATATCTAATAACTGTACGGAATAGCGTCCGGCAAAACGCTTGGTAGCAGGAACGAGCGTATCGTTTTCCATCCGCTCATTGGCTGCCATTGGGGTACGTTTTGCCATACAGGCATACATCGACGCACCAATACTATAAATATCGCTCCACGGGCCTAAATGTTCGCGGCTTTGATAATGCTCTGGTGAAGCAAAACCAGGGGTGTACATCGGTTTTAGCATCGGTGTATCCGAAAATAAGGTTTGCCGCGCTGCCCCAAAATCGATTAAGACTGGTGAATTATTCGCACGCAAATAAATATTCGAAGGTTTCAAATCCAAATGCAGCAATTTATTGGTATGCACTTCGCGCAAGCCATTTAATACCCGTGTAAACACCCCGCGAATAAAACGTTCAGAAACGGGGGTTTTATGTTGGTGAATAAAATCATGCAAAGTGCGCCCCTTCACATAATCCATCACCATATAGACCGTGCCGTTCGCGCGGAAAAAATTTAACACCTTAATCACATTGGGATGGCTCATTCCCGCTAACGCACGGCCTTCTTCAAAAAAGCATTTCAAACCATAACGAAAGGCATTTTGGTGCTCTGGCGTAATCACAGGCGTTAATGAAATCCCTGTACGCAAAGCCAAGCTATTCGGTAAATATTCTTTAATAGCTACTAGCATTCCCTCAGGGTCTTGCGCCAAATAGACGATAGAAAAGCCACCTAAAGAAAGTTGCCGCTTAATGGTATAGCCTTCCAGAGCAAAGCCTGGGGGCAAAGGTTGGTTGGCTTGTTGCGCCATTGATGTCGCAGGTATTATGGAGAGGAAACGCGACATTCTCGGGGCAGTAGCCCAGCATGTAAACCCATTCCCCCAGCTTTTACGGGTATTTTAGGTACAAAAAAATGATTAATAGTATGACCGGCTATGCCGTCGCCAGCCGTGACTGTGGCAATGTTGCCCTGCATTTAGAACTAAAAAGCGTTAATTCACGCTTTTTAGATTTGCATTTTCGTATTCCAGAAGAATTACGCCAATTTGAAATGCCCTTGCGCGAATTGCTGTCGGCCAAGGTAAATCGCGGCAAATTAGAATGCCGGGTTAATTTTGTTATCAATCAAATTCGCGCCACACCGAGCGAATTAAACACCGAACTACTCAGCCGTTTGCAGCATTGGCAAGGCCAAGTGCAAGCGGTTCTACCCAACGCCCGCGCTTTAAGCGTGAGCGATGTGTTGCGTTGGCCGGGGATGTTTGGCGATGAAACCGTCGATTTTGCCGCCTTGGGGGCAGAGGTGAATGCCTTGGCGCAACAAGCCCTCGGCGACTTCACCGCCAGCCGCCAACGCGAAGGCAGCAAGCTAGCGGCGATGATTCAGGAGCGTGTGGGTTTAATGCGCGAAGCCGTGGCACAAGTTGCCCCTAAAATCCCAGAAGCACATGCCCTGTTTCAAGAACGCCTCCGCCAACGTTTAGTCGAAGCAATTGGTAGTGCCGACGAAGAGCGGATTCGCCAAGAAGTTGCGGTGTTTGCGAATCGGATTGATGTGGCGGAAGAAGTTTCGCGTTTGCTAACGCATTTGGATGAAGTGGAACGTGTGCTCAAACAGGGCGGGAACTGTGGCAAGCGTTTGGATTTCTTAATGCAAGAGCTAAACCGCGAAGCCAACACCCTTGGCTCGAAATCGGCAATTACCGAACTGTCGCAAACGGCGATGCAGCTCAAACTGTATATTGAGCAGATGCGCGAACAGGTTCAAAACTTGGAGTAAACCACAGCATGGCTGGAAATTTATACATTGTTGCCGCCCCTTCTGGCGCGGGGAAAACCACCTTAGTCCGGCGTTTATTGGCTGAGGATAGCGCGATTCGCTTGTCGATTTCTTACACCACTCGCACCCCGCGTACTGGCGAAGAAAACGGGCGGGAATACCATTTTGTGGATGTTGCCACCTTCAAAAAAATGATTGCCCAAGGCGATTTCTTAGAATGGGCAGAGGTACATGGCAATTTCTATGGCACCTCGAAATCATGGATCAGCAGCGAAATGGCGGCTGGGCGTGATGTCTTGTTAGAAATTGATTGGCAAGGGGCGCAACAGGTGCGCCAACATTTTCCACAGGCCATTGGTGTGTTTATTCTGCCACCGTCCTTAGAGGTGTTGGCACAACGCCTGCGTGGGCGGGGGACGGATGCCGAAGAAGTGATCGCTCGCCGCCTTGCCGCCGCCGGGGAAGAGATGCGCCATGTTGGTGAATTTGACTATGTTATTATTAACGACGATCTGGAACAGGCACTTGCCGATTTGCTGGCGGTCAGCCATGCAACACGGTTGACCTTTACTCAGCAACAACAGCGTTACACCCAACTGTTTTCCCAGTTGATCTCTCAGTTGATCTGATGCTCTGATGGATTGTTCCAATCCTTACTCTTTGTCTTTGCCTTAGTTTGCTTGTTTTTTGTAGAAAGTTGTCATCATGGCTCGTGTCACCGTCGACGATTGCTTAAATCGTATCCCTAACCGTTTCCAAATGACTTTGGCTGCGACCTATCGCGCCCGCCAAATTGCCAATGGCGCAGAACCAATGGTTGAAGCCGAAAAAGACAAACCCACCGTGGTTGCTCTGCGTGAACTCGCCGCAGGCAAGATCGGTGTGGAAATGTTGTACCGCAACCAGTCTTAATGGCACAAGGGAGGAGGTAAGTCATGGCGGAATCAACCCCTTCTCCCCGACCTGAGGCGGTGCATCCCGCACCGCTGGATGATCCTAACTATCACACGCTGCTGTCTAACCTTAACTATCTCAACAATGTTGATTTAGCCCGTGTTAAAGCCGCGTATACCTATTCCGCCCAGGCTCATGCCCATCAAAAACGTGCCTCTGGCGCACCCTATGTCACTCACCCCTTAGCCGTTGCTAATACCATTGTGGAATGGCATATGGATGCCGATGCGGTGATTGCCGCCTTGTTGCACGATGTCATTGAAGATACTGGGGTTTCCAAGCAGGAATTAGCCCAACAGTTTGGCAAAACGGTGGCGAATTTAGTCGATGGCTTATCCAAGCTCGACAAAATCGAATTTAGCTCTTACCAAGAAGCACAGGCAGAGAATTTCCGCAAAATGCTGATGGCAATGGCGAGCGATTTGCGTGTCGTTTTAATCAAACTCGCCGACCGCCATCACAATATGAGCACCCTAGGGGCGATGCGTTTAGACAAACGCCAACGCATTTCGCGGGAAACACTCGAAATTTATGCCCCAATTGCCAATCGCTTAGGTTTGCATAAGCTGTTCCGCGATTTGCAGGATATGTCGTTTGCCAATATCCATCCTTTACGCGCCAAAGTCTTACAACGCGCCATGATTGGGGCGCGGGGCAAACGCAAAGATTTATTTGCCCGCATTCAAGATGCAATTCGTCATAAGCTTGCCGAAGCGCGAATTGCCGCCCGGGTGTTTGGGCGCGAAAAAAGCCTGTATTCGATTTACCAAAAAATGCAGGCGAAACACCTGTCTTTCCGCCAAGTGTTAGATGTGTATGGCTTGCGCGTGGTGGTGGAAGATAATTCGACCTGTTATCTGGTCTTGGGGATTTTGCATAGTTTGTATAAACCTGTTCCCGGACGATTTAAAGACTACATCGCCATTCCCCGCGCTAACGGCTATCAATCGCTGCATACCACCTTGGTTGGCCCTTACGGTACGCCAGTCGAAGTGCAGATTCGTACCGAGGAAATGCACTGTGTGGCGCAAGACGGTGTTGCGGCGCATTGGCTGTATAAAGACATTGCGAAAAGTAGTAGCGATCTGCATCTAAAAACGCATAAATGGCTGCAATCTTTGCTCGATATGCAGCAAGGTGGCGACTCTTCCGAATTCTTTGAGAACGTTAAAATCGACCTCTTCCCCGATGAGGTCTATGTGTTCACACCTAAGGGCAAAATCATGGCGATGCCGCGTGGGGCAACGGCAGTAGATTTTGCTTATATGGTGCATACTGACATTGGCAATCGTTGTATTGCCGTAAAAATTAACCACGAACTCGCGCCCTTACGCTCGGAATTAAAAAATGGCGATGTCGTGGAAATTGTCACGGCTTCGCACGCCAACCCGAATCCGGCATGGTTGAGTTATGTGCGCACCGGACGGGCGCGGAGCAAAATCCGCCACTTCCTGAAAACCATGCACCATGAAGAATCCGCGATTCTTGGCGAGCGTTTGTTAGATCAAGAATTGCTGGCAATGGGCGTTTCCCCGGCGGATGTACCGCCAATTGCATGGGAACACTTGGTACAAGGTTCGGGCAAGCATTCAATTAAAGAAATCTTTACCGATATTGGTTTAGGTAAACGCTTAGCTGCCGTTGCTGCCCGGCGTTTGTTAGCACAAGATCATAATGTATCGGTACCGCTGCCCGGTACAACGGGTTCCTTGATTATTCGCGGCACAGAAGGCGTAGCGATTCAACTGGCGAAATGTTGCCAGCCGATTCCCGGTGATCCAATCATCGGTTCGATTCGCAAAGGCCAAGGCTTAATCGTGCATACCCATGATTGCCCCAGCATTCGTAAATCGCGCAGTCGCGAACCGGGGAAATGGATTGATGTGGAATGGGAAGCCGCCCCTGGTAAATTATTCGATGTCCGAATCCGTCTTGAGGTCAAAAATGATCGCGGCGTGTTAGCCAAAGTGGCTGGGGCAATTGCTGAAGCCGATGCGAATATCGAAAACGTGAGTATGCAAGGCGATGCGGAACACCGTTACTCGGCACTGCATTTCATTGTGCAAGTGGCAAACCGCGTGCATTTAGCCCAAGTCATGCGCAAATTGCGTAATCTGCCCGAAGTGGCACGGATCGCCCGCGAACGTGAGGAAAATGCCGCATGAAAGTGCTGGTGCTGGGGGCGGGTTTACTCGGGACAAGTAGTGCATGGTATCTACGCCAAGCTGGGCATGAAGTCACCATTGTTGATCGCCAACCCGGCCCCGCGCTAGAAACCAGTTTTGCCAATGGCAGCCAAATTTCGGTATCTCATGCTGAACCGTGGGCAAATCCGCATGTCTTGCCCAAAGCCTTTGCTTGGTTAGGGCGCGAGGACGCACCGTTGTTATTCCGTCTGCGGCTTGACCCGGCGTTATGGTCATGGACGCTGCGCTTTTTGTATGAATGCCTGCCCAATCGCACCCGCGAAAACATCCGCGCCATTGTTAATTTAGCCCTGTATAGCCGTCGCCAACTGCAAACCTTACGGGCGCAACTCGGTTTGCACTATGACGAATTACAGCGCGGTATCTTGCATATTTATACCAACGAACGTGAATTTGCCTTGGCACAAGAGGCCGCCAAGGTGATGCGCGAATTTGGTCTCGACCGCCATACTGTCGATGTCGCCCAATGTTTACGTATTGAACCGGCTTTAAGTGCGGCTCAGTCTTTATTGGTTGGCGGCGATTACACCGCATCTGACGAATCGGGTGACGCGCAACAATTTACTTGCCGCCTCGCCGAACATGCGGCAGCGGCTGGTGTGGATTTTCGTTTTTCGACCCAGATTGAACGCATCGCCTTAGCAGGCGGGCGCATAGCGGGTGTGGTGGTTAAACATAATAAAGGTGGCGAATTACTGACTGCCGATGCCTATGTGATCGCACTTGGCAGTTATTCCCCCCTCTTGCTGCGTCCGCTCGGTTTGCGTTTGCCGGTGTATCCCGCTAAAGGCTATTCCGCGACCTTACCGCTCTCTGCCAGCAGCATTGCGCCAAGCGTTAGCCTGACTGATGACGGGCATAAACTGGTATTTTCCCGCTTGGGACAACGGCTGCGGATTGCGGGGACAGCAGAATTTAACGGCTATAACTTAGACCTCAATCCGGCGCGTTGCCATGCTTTGATCCAACGCACCCAGCAACTGTTCCCCGATCTCGCCCCTGCCGATGATCCACAATTCTGGTGTGGCCTGCGCCCCGCAACTCCCTCCAACGTCCCCTACATCGGGCGCAGCCGCATTCCCAATCTGTGGCTCAACACCGGGCATGGCACGTTAGGTTGGACAATGGCCTGTGGCTCAGGCGCATCGCTCGCCACCCTGATGAGTGGGCAAACGCCTGAGCCGGATTTTCCGTTTTTAGCGTCTTAAATTTAGCCACTTAAATAGACCAAATTAAAAAATGCCTGATTAGGCATG
>CAZOBT010000109.1:0-1538 GCA_964578025.1 uncultured Rhodocyclaceae bacterium
AACGATAAAACCCGCAACGGCAAAAGACTAATCAATACACAGGGAATTCCCACAAAAATAATGACATGCCTCACCAAATCCCAAGTAAATAACTCTTTCGCTTCAGCGACATCGGTGCGCAACACATTACGCACCATATCCGGGTCAATATAAATCCCAAACTTTTGAATATAAAACGCCGAAAACCCGCCTAAGGCTAAAAACAAACACCAAATTGGCTTGGCGATTAAACGATGGCTCAATATCGCTAATAACAAGAAATGAATGGCGGTGATGGCAACCCCCAAACACGCCATGTAGGTAAGATTGCCAGAATTGATCTCGGTTTTGCCTGCCAGCACGGCACGCCAAAACGCACCATTCATGGTGAGCATAAACCACACACTCAACAGCAAAATAATGGTTTCTTGCCGCCAACCTTGATAGCGTTCATCAAGGCGAAAGGCAAAAGGACGCAGAAAGCGGCGGAAGGTATACAAAAGCGACATAGTTTGACCCAGTAAAAAATTAAAACACCATAGCAAGACGACCCATCACCGAGAATGGTACGCTAAGGACGTTAACTCCTGCTTAATTTCTAAGGGAATCCCTTATTCCATACCGTTAAGCAAGGCTGCCTGTTGGCGGCTCATCGTTCCTCTGTTTTTTGTTGATTGGTTTTCTATGCGCATCGATTCACGCTCTACTCGCACCCTATATCCACGCCCAAGTTTGGATGGTTTTGTGATCCTAGATCAAACCTTACTGCCACATAAGGTGCGCTGGCTGGATGTGTTTACCTTAGAACAAGCGGCCTATGCGATCCGCCATATGCAAGTGCGTGGTGCGCCACTGATTGGCGCGACGGCGGCTTACGGCTTGGCGGTGGCAATGCGACACAACCCGAGCGACTCCAATTTGGTCTATGCCTGCAAAATGCTTGCTGATACACGTCCAACAGCCGTAAATTTAATTTGGTCTATTGAGCGGATGCGCAAACATCTTAGCCAGATTGAGGTCAGCAAACGTGCCGTATCCGCATGGAATGAGGCAGCAGCGATTGCCGAAGAAGATGTGCAACAAAACTATTCGATTGGGCAACATGGCCTTGCTTGCCTACGCAAACATCTAACCCAACCAGAACACCGTTTACATGTGATGACCCATTGCAATGCGGGCTGGCTAGCGACAGTGGATTGGGGCACTGCCCTCGCGCCTGTGTATGCGGCGCGTGATGCTGGAGCGCATTTACACGTTTGGGTATCGGAAACCCGCCCGCGCAATCAGGGCTTGTTAACCGCTTGGGAACTGAGCGAAGAGCAAATTCCCCATACCTTAGTTGCCGATAATGCCGCAGGTTTGTTATTACAACGTGGCTTGATTGATGTGGTGATTGTTGGTGCAGATCGGATTGCCGCGAATGGTGATGTGGCAAACAAAGTTGGTACTTACCTCAAAGCCCTCGCCTGTGCCGCACATGGTGTGCCGTTTTATGTTGCCGCCCCCCGTTCGACCCTAGATTTTGCTTGCGCCAAAGGGGCAGATATTCCCATTGAAAA
>CAZOBT010000109.1:1638-7525 GCA_964578025.1 uncultured Rhodocyclaceae bacterium
AAACGCCAGCCCTCATCGGAATGGCGATTCCATCATGATGTGTATTTGGCACGTCCAGAAGCCGGAGCAATCCTCCATGCACATTCCCCGTTTGCCACTAGCCTCGCTTGCTTGCGTTACGAGATTCCCGCTTTTCATTACATGATTGCCCGCTTTGGCGGCGATAGCATTCGTTGTGCTAATTACGCCACCTTTGGCACACAAGAGCTTTCCGATGCCGCCATTCACGCCTTGCACAAGCGTTCTGCCTGCTTGTTAGCCAATCATGGCATGTTGGTATTTGGCAAAAATCTACACAACGTCTTAGCCTTGGGCGTGGAGCTAGAAAGCTTGTGTGAGCAATATTGGCGAGCTTGCCAATTAGGCACACCCGTTTGTTTAGATAGCGCGGAAATGGCACGGGTCTTGGCGAAATTCACCGGCTACGGGCAGCCGCAATAACGCCAGAGAGCTTTAAAGTCACATAGCGTTACATGACGTTACGCATCTTATGACTACCGGGCAGAAACTGGGGGCGTTAATGGCAGCAAGGTTGCGGCAATCATGCTGTACCGTAAATTCAAAATCATATTTCTAGGAGTTTGACATGAAGCAAATTATCGCCCTCGCTCTCGTTGCCGCTTTCGGTGTTGCCCATGCTGCTGATGTGAAACCCGCTGTTGATATGGCAAAGGAAGCGTTGGTTAAGCCCGCAACTGCTGCTGTAGAAAAGAAAGTTGAAGCCGCTAAGCCTGCTGTCGCAGCCGCTGTGGAGAAGAAGGTAGAAGCAGTTGCTAAACCTGCTGCACCCGCCCCTGAAGTAAAAACCGCCGCCCCTGAAGCTGCCAAGCCTGCCGTTGAGCCAAAGAAAAAAGGCAAAAAGCATCACGCCAAAAAAGCCAAGGCTGAAAAGGTAGAAGCTAAGGAAGTTAAAGCCGAAGCCAAACCCGCAGAAGCTCCTAAGAAGTAATTGCTGCCGTAATCGCTCAGCCAATCATTCCCAATTTAAAGATTTAAGGAAACTATCATGACCAAACAAATTATCGCTCTGGCTCTCGTTGCTGCTTTCGGTGTTGCTCATGCTGCTGATGTAAAACCTGCTGTGGAAGCGGCTAAGCCTGCGGTTGCTGCCGCAATGGAAAAGAAAGCCGAAGCGAAAGCTGAAGTGAAGGCAGCGAAGGAAGAAAAGGCAGAAGCCAAGGCCGACGTTAAAGCGGCGAAGGCTGAAAAGAAAGCCGCGCACAAAGCCGCAAAAGAAGCTAAGGTTGAAGCCAAAGAAGCTAAAGCCGAAGCCAAGCCTGCTGAAGCTCCTAAGAAGTAATTGCGCCAGCACCTCCCGGTGCAAGCACAACGCCATCCAGATGCTGGATGGCGTTTTTTTTGTCCCTAATTTTTGTGGGGAAATGGCAAGTTAGGAATTCGGTTATGCTGGCACTCCATACCGATTTTTCCCTTGCCGACTATGCTTTCTCGCCCCGTTGCCCTGATAGCCTTTGGCCAACTCTTAGGCACATCCCTCTGGTTTTCCGCCAATAGCGCGGCAAATGATCTGAGCCAACATTGGGGCATTGGCGCGTTAGAAATTGGCTGGCTGACCAATGCGGTACAGCTTGGCTTTATTGTTGGCACCTTGAGTATTGCCCTCAGCGGCTTGGCGGATCGTTTTCCGGCAAGTCGCATTTTTGCAGTCTCGGCCTTGCTAGGCGCGCTCAGTAATGCGGCGTTTGCCTTGTTAGCGCAAGGTTTAGACACTGCTTTGCCTTTACGTTTTGCCGTCGGCTTGGCCTTGGCGGGGGTTTATCCTTTAGGAATGAAAT
This sequence comes from uncultured Rhodocyclaceae bacterium, assembly GCA_964578025.1. Taxonomy (GTDB): domain Bacteria; phylum Pseudomonadota; class Gammaproteobacteria; order Burkholderiales; family Rhodocyclaceae; genus CAZOBT01. The sequence continues at coordinate 3,435 of CAZOBT010000109.1, forward strand.
TAGTCGTCAGTTGGGTGCCACAACAAGCCGGGGCGGCCTTGGCGTGGTTGGTCGGGATGTTAACCTTGGGCAGTTCCCTACCGCATGGCGTGCGTTTTTTAGGGGCTAATGCCCCGTGGCAAGCGACGATTTTGGTGTCCTCGGTCTTAGCAGTGTGTGCTGCGGTGATTATTTGGCGGTTAGGCGATGGGCCACATTTGCAACGCCGCGCCAATGCCCCGCCCCTACGCCTTGGGCGCGTGTTGTATGCCTTTACCCTGCCAGATTTCCGTGCCTCGGCCTTTGGCTATTTTGGGCATCAATGGGAGCTGTATGCCTTTTGGACACTTGTCCCCAGCTTGCTGGTGTTGGCTGAGATTGCCCCAGCGGGTTCACCTGCCTTAGCGGGCTGGGCATTTGCGATTATTGGCATTGGTGCGGTGGGCTGTGTCGGCGGCGGCTATCTCAGCCAACGCTGGGGCAGTGCGCGTGTCGCCGCCTTGGCCTTAACCATTTCTGCCCTGTGTTGTGCCATCTACCCCTTGAGTACAACGTGGGGCAATAGCCTGAAATTGCTCTTGTTTTTTATGTGGGGCGCGAGTGTGGTCGCCGACTCCCCACACTTTTCCGCTCTCTCTGCCCGTGCTTGCCCAGCAGAAATGGTCGGCAGTGTTTTGGCCTTTCAGAACGCGCTGGGTTTTGCCATCACCATGATCTCAATTCAACTCGGCTCGCGCTATGTCGCCAGTTGGGGGCAAGACATCAGTTGGCTACTCTTACCCGGCCCAATTCTGGGTTGGCTGGCCTTAGCCCCCTTATGGCGAGGCGGTAAGTAAATCAAGCTAATTTGGTCAGAACCACAGTATAAGAATATACTTATATTCCTTGATTCTTGCTGTGGATCGCTTGCCCATGAAATTGCCTTCTTCTGCGCATCACCTTGTTTTACGTCGGCTGACCTTGCTCACTGCCATTGTTGGCACATTCACTAGCCCCTTGGTTTTGGCGGATACGCCTTTAGCCTCACGGGTGTTTTCGCGGCAGGCCATGACGCAGACGCTGGCCTTGGATGGGGTGGTGGAGGCGGTGCAACAGGCGACGGTCGCGCCACAAATTGCGGGGCGAATTGTGCAAGTTTTGGCGGATGCTGGAGCGAGCGTCAAGCAAGGACAAGTCTTGATGCGCCTTGAGGCACAAGAAGCCAATGAAGCCGTTGCCGGGGCGAATGCGCAATATCTGAATGCCAAAGCCAATTACGAACGCACACAACGTTTGGTGCAGCAAAAATTTTTAAGCCAAGCGGCCTTAGATAAAGCCAAAGCCGATTTCGATGCCGCCGCCGCCGGGCGAGGGAGTGCCAGCGCGGGGCAAGCCCATGCCACGATCACCGCCCCAATCAGTGGTGTGGTGGCGCAGCGTCATGCCGAACAAGGCGAAATGGCGACACCCGGACGGCCTTTATTTACGCTTTACGCTCCCGGCGGTTTGCGCGTTACGGTGAATTTGCCACAGCAAATTGCCGCGCAAAGCAAAGACCAAATTAAAAATAATGCTTTACAAGCAGCTCAGATAAAGCTTGAGCTACCTGAGACCAAACAATGGCTCACGCCTGCCAGTGTGCAGCTTTTACCCGCCGCCAATGCCAGCACGCATACCACGCCGTTGCGGGTGAATTTACCTAATCTTGCTAATGGGGCAACGCTTACGCCCGGCAGTTTTGCGCGGGTACATTTGCCGCTTGGCCATAGCAATAAAGCCAGCGTGCCACAAACTGCCGTGGTGCAACGCAGTGAAATGATGGCGGTGTATGTCTTAAATAAAGACCATTACCCCTTGTTGCGCCAAGTGCGCGTGGGCGAAAAACTCAACGGCGATGAGGTCGAAATTTTGGCGGGCTTGGGGGAGGGCGAAAACGTATGCACCGATGCCAAACAAGCCGCGCAATGGCGGGCGGCACATCCCTTAAGCCATGTCGCCAACAAGGATGGGAAATAAGCGATGGCGAACTTGGGTACACACGACAAAAACCAACGCCAGCTTGGGATTTCCGGGCGCATTGCCGCCGCCTTCCAAGCCTCGCAAATGACTCCTTTACTCGCGCTGGTGGCTTTTTTGCTCGGGCTGTTTGCGGTGTTGGTGACTCCACGCGAAGAAGAGCCGCAAATTGATGTGACGATGGCAAACGTCTTCGTCCCCTTCCCCGGTGCCTCGGTGCAAGAGGTCGAAAGCCTTGTCGCCACACCTGCCGAACAGGTATTTTCGCGCATGAGTGGCGTGGAACATGTGTATTCCGTCTCGCGCCCGAGTATGGCGGTGCTGACGGTGCAATTTGAGGTCGGTATTAAATACAACGAGGCAGTGTTGCGTTTGCATGATGTGGTGCAAAGCCATAAAGATTGGTTGCCGCCGTATTTGCATGTGGGTGAACCGGTGGTCAAGCCCAAAGGCATTGATGATGTGCCGATTGTGGCCTTGAGCTTTTGGAGCAAAGACGAAAATCGCTCCGCCTACGACATGCAGCAAATTGCCCGCGCTGCCGAAATTGAATTCAAACGTATTCCCGGCACGCGCGACGTACAAACCTTGGGCGGCCCCGATCATGTCTTGCGCGTCAGTATTAACCCCGAACGCCTTAATGCTTATGGCTTAACGCCACAAGAGGTAGCAAATGTTTTACAAGTGGCGAACACGCAAAAAAATACTGGCAAGCTGTTAGCTGCGCAGCAAGAGGTGTATTTAGAAACAGGGAGCTTGCTTGAATCTGCTGCCGATGTCGGGCAATTAGTGGTCAGTGTGCGCCAAGGCCAGCCGATCTTTTTGCGCGATGTGGCGACGATTAGCGATGGAGCTGACCAAGCGCAACGCTATGTTTGGTTTGGTACAGGCAAGGGCTTTAACCAAGGTTCTAAGCAAAACACAGAGCAGGATGGCTCTGCCGTGCAGGGCGAATTTCCTGCCGTGACCTTGCAAATTTCCAAAAAGCCGGGGGTGAATGCGGCAGATGTGGCAGAGGCGGTGTTAGCGCGGGTTGCCAGCTTAAAAGGCACGGTGATTCCCGACGATGTTGAAGTCACCGTCACCCGCAACTATGGGCAAACCGCGACCGAAAAGGCGCAAAAACTGATTGGTAAATTGATCTTTGCCACGGCTTTTGTCGTGTTATTGGTCTTTTTTGCCTTGGGCAAACGCGAAGCCTTAATCGTCGGTTTAGCCGTCACCCTGACCCTCGCTGCCACCTTATTTGCGTCTTGGGCATGGGGGTTTACCCTCAACCGCGTCAGTTTATTTGCCCTAATTTTTTCGATTGGGATTTTGGTCGATGATGCCATCGTGGTGGTGGAGAACATTCATCGCTGGCAAGGCTTGTATCCCGACAAACCCTTGCTGGAGATCATTCCCCCCGCCGTCGATGAAGTGGGTGGGCCAACGATTTTAGCCACGCTCACCGTGATCGCCGCGTTGTTGCCAATGGCCTTTGTGAGTGGCTTGATGGGGCCGTATATGAGCCCGATCCCGATTAACTCATCCATGGGGATGGCAATCTCCTTGGCAATTGCCTTTGTCGTTACGCCGTGGCTGTGTGCGAAATGGCTACACCTAGACCAAATAAGTCTAAAGCCACAACAAGGCCATCCAACAAGCCAATCAAAGCTTGATTCGACCTTAGACCAAACTTTCCGCCGTTTGCTTACGCCTTTCCTTGACCCAGAACGCGGGCAAGCGATGCGCCGCCAATTAGGGATTTGGGTCGTTGTAGCAATTCTTGGCTCGGTATCGTTAGCTTATGTGCAATGGGTGGTGTTGAAAATGCTGCCGTTTGACAACAAAAGCGAATTTCAAGTGGTGCTGGATATGCCGGTTGGCACGCCGGTGGAAGACACCGCACGGGTGTTGCATGAACTGGGGGCGGTGCTGGCTGAGGTGGAAGAAGTCACGCATTACCAAGCCTATGCCGGAGCTGCCAGCCCGATTAACTTTAATGGTTTGGTGCGGCAATACTATTTACGCAGCAACCCCGAGATGGGCGATTTGCAGGTCAATTTGGTCGATAAAAAGCAGCGTCATCGTTCTAGCCATGCCATTGCCAGCAGCGTGCGTGCCAAATTAGCCGA
>CAZOBT010000110.1:0-7518 GCA_964578025.1 uncultured Rhodocyclaceae bacterium
GTGCAATGACAACACCAGTTTAGATGCCGAATCTTGGTTAGAAGCCTCCAGCGAACAAAAAGGCAGTTGGTGGAATGATTGGGCGCAATGGTTAGGTGGCTTTGCGGATGGGCAAGTTGAGGGGCGCACCCTGCTGGGTAGCCCGGCTTATCCCGCTGGCGAAGCTGCCCCCGGACGCTATGTGAAAGAAAAAGCAGTTTAAGTATTGAGACGTACTTAAGCGTTGACGATGGGGGGGCGTCGACATAATTAATTAACCTCCTCATGGAAAATAAAGAGAAGGAGATCGAAATGTCTAGAGTTGCACTGGTTACTGGCGGTATGGGTGGTTTGGGTGAAGCAATCTGCATCAAGTTAGCTGCCCTAGGCTATAAGGTAGTAACAACCCATTCTCCCGGCAATGCCAAAGCCAAAGAATGGATTCAACAGATGAACAATTTGGGATATGGCTTTAAAGCCTATCCTTGTGATGTGGGTGATTTCGATTCTGCTGCGGCGTGCATTAAGCAAGTGACGGAAGAAGTTGGCCCCGTTGATGTCTTAGTTAACAATGCCGGGATTACCCGTGACATGACGTTTAAGCGCATGGGCAAAGCCGATTGGGATGCGGTGATTCGCACCAATTTGGATTCTGTCTTCAACATGGCGAAACACGTCATGGATGGCATGGTGGAGCGCAAATGGGGTCGGATTATTAACGTATCCTCTGTTAACGGGCAAAAAGGCGCGTTTGGACAAACCAACTACTCAGCCGCCAAAGCTGGGATGCACGGCTTTACCAAAGCCTTAGCCTTGGAAGTTGCCCGTAGTGGTGTTACCGTTAATACGATTTCTCCCGGTTATATCGGGACGAAAATGGTAACGGCGATTCCGCAAGAAATTTTAGATTCAAAGATTTTGCCGCAGATTCCTGTTTCACGTCTGGGCAAACCCGAAGAGATTGCCGGTTTGGTGGCTTACCTCTCATCCGATGAGGCAGCTTTCGTAACTGGTGCTAATATCTCGATCAATGGTGGTCAGCACATGTTCTAAATCGCCTGTGGTCAGGCCGCCTGTTTTTAACCTTGTAAATGTTTGGAAGGATTTCGCATGACGCAACGTATCGCTCTCGTCACCGGTGCTATGGGTGGCATTGGTACCGCTGTTTGCCAAGAACTGGCTAAGGCTGGTCATAAAGTTGTTGCCGCCTATCACCCCCAGTTTGATAACAAAGACGAGTGGCTGAAAGAGCAAGAAGCAGCTGGTTTCACCGATTTCGTTTGTGTTGCTGGTGACGTGTCTGATCTGGCTTCTTGCCAAGCTTTAGTCGCTGAAGCGGAAGAAAAAGCTGGTCCTGTTGACATTCTGGTTAACAACGCTGGTATCACCCGCGACAAAATGTTCGGCAAGATGGAAAAAGATCAATGGGATGCCGTGATCTCTACCAACTTAACCAGCTTGTTCAACATGACTAAGCAAGTTTCCGTCAAGATGGCAGAACGCGGCTGGGGTCGTATCATCAACATCGCTTCCGTGAACGGCGTAAAGGGTCAGGCTGGTCAGACCAACTACTCTGCAGCTAAGGCTGGCGTAATTGGTTTCTCCAAGGCATTAGCGGCTGAATTAGCCGCTAAGGGTGTGACGGTTAACGCTATCGCTCCCGGCTACATCGCTACCAAAATGGTTATGGCGATCAAACCCGAAGTTTTGCAAACCATCGTTGATTCCGTACCAATGAAGCGTTTGGGCAAGCCTGAAGAAATGGGCGCAGCCTGCGTGTATTTGGCTTCTGAAAATGCTGGTTTCATGACGGGTGCAACTCTGAACATCAATGGCGGCTTGTACTATCAATAAGCGTCTCTGATTTTTCGCACTGCACAAAAAATAGGCTCCTGTGGGAGCCTATTTTTTCAGCTATAATGTTGCGCTGCACACAAAAATCGCACACGGGGGAGAAAGTATGTCAGAGCCGTCTCGCATCATTAAAAAGTACCCAAATCGCCGCTTATACGACACCAAGACAAGTGCATACATTACCTTGTGTGATGTTAAAGAATTGGTACTAAAATTTGAGGTATTCAAGGTTGTTGATGCGAAATCTGGTGACGATTTAACCCGTAGTATTCTGTTGCAGATTATCTTAGAAGAAGAAACGGGTGGTGTTCCTTTATTTTCTTCCGAATTGCTAGCGCAAATTATCCGTTTTTACGGTAATTCAATGCAGTCAATGCTAGGTAAATACCTAGAAAATAACATGCGTGCATTTGTTGATTTGCAACATAAACTGCAAGATCAATCGCGCCATCTTTATGGTGACAACAATAATCAATTGCAGACTGATTTCTGGGCGCAATTCTTGACCATGCAAGGCCCGGCAATGCAAAACATGGTGACAACATATGTCGATCAAAGTAAGAAGATGTACCAACAAATGCAAGAGCAAATTCAATCACAGACACGCAATATGTTCTCAGGGATGACATTTCCATCTCCCTTAGAAAGCAACAAACCAGATAAAAAATAGCGGCTTGTTGATTGATTACGTAGTCTTTTTTCTATGTCGGATTTGCGTTACTTGTTGCAAGCCACACACATTCGCCTTTACTTTCTTTATTAATTCCTGCTAAAAGCTGCTCGTGTAGCATAACCTCGTCAGTGCTAGCAGCAAGAACCCGCAAGGGGCGGCGGCGGGTTTGTTTGGGGCTTTGTCGCTTAATTTCTGCACTCTGTACTTTGGGGCGATCCTCTTCAACGATTAAGCTGTCCTGCCCGCGAGTCATCGCTAAATAAACATCTGCCAATAACTCAGCATCTAGTAATGCGCCATGCAGCGTGCGATGTGAATTATTGATTTGGTAGCGGTCGCACAAGGCATCTAGATTATTGCGCTTACCAGGGTGAAGCTCTCGTGCCAGTTTTAAGGTATCAATGACGGAAGGGCAAAAGCTAGCATCAGTAATCACTGGGCGGTTGACGCGTTTCAACTCAGCGTTAAGAAAGCCGATGTCAAAGCCAGCATTGTGAATCACCAATTCTGCGCCTTGCACAAAGGCAAGGAAATTATCTACGACATCCGCAAAACGAGGTTTATCCGCAAGGAACTCTAAAGTAATACCGTGGACAGCTTGTGCGCCCGCATCAATTTCCCTATCTGGATTCAGGTAGAAGTGCTGATGACGATTGGTAAATCGACGATTCTCAAGCTCAACACAGGCAATTTCAATAATGCGATGACCTTGGTTAGGATCAAGCCCTGTGGTTTCCGTATCTAAGACGATTTGCCGCATGATGTTCTATTTATCCTCTTCTTTACTCTGTGCTCTATGTTTAGAGTTCGTCAATGCCTTGGTTCGCTAGGGCATCAGCACGTTCGTTTTCGGGGTGTCCGGCATGCCCCTTGACCCAAATCCACTCAATTTGGTGTTGCGCCGCTAACTGGTCTAAGGTCTGCCACAAATCAGCATTTTTGACAGGGGCTTTACTTGCAGTACGCCAACCTTTGGCTTTCCAGTTGGGCAACCATTCGCGCATTCCTTTTAACACATATTGTGAATCTGAATGCACTCGTGCCTGAACGGGACGTTTCAACGCCTCTAACGCACGAATAACTGCCAACAATTCCATACGGTTATTGGTGGTATCTGCCTCACCGCCATGTAAGGTTTTTTCGTGCCCACCTAAACGTAGAATTACTCCCCAACCACCAGGACCAGGATTACCACGACATGCCCCATCAGTGAAAATGTCGACGACTTTATCGTTCGTTATAGTCATTGCTCGAAATTTGTTAATTGTTTTAATTAATTGTCGTGTTCTTGTCGCGCAACGGGCACAAGTGTTTTGCTTTTTGCTTTATTTTTATTGGCTTGTAGCCAACTTGGAGTCATTAAATGCATACCATGCACGCGCTTGATGGCACGAAGCAAGTAGACATTGCTGGCAAACCCCCACCAACGATCCCCAGCCAATTCCAAACATTGCCAACGTTGTAGCCATTTTTCTTGCTGCACGGGTGGTGCATAGCAACCAAACGCACCCCGATCAATGGCAAAACCGAGAAGACTTAACCAGTCTTGTAAGCGTGCAACAGACAGATAATTACCATCCCACGGAAAACTATTTCGCTCTGTCCACGGCAAACGTTGATACATACCCCACAGCGAAAAAGGATTAAAGCCAAGAATTACGACTTGTCCTTCCGGGATCAGAATTCTTTCCACTTCACGCAAAACCTGATGTGGATAGGGATGAAATTCTAAAACATGAGGCAAAACAACAAGGTCAACACTTGAGCTGGCAATTGGTAAAGCATCTGCCTGACAGTAGAGTCTGGGAGAGCATCCTTCTGCCAATGCGAAATCGCTTAAATGATGGCGTGACGTGATACGGCTTGTTGCCAAAAAATCCCGCTGTGGGACACCAATTTGTAAAGCGTAATAGCCAAACACATCGGCAATCACTTGCTCAGTTTTGCGTAATTCCCAATCGAGAATATAACGCCCTTGTGGGCTTGCCAACCAATGTGTCAAACCAGAAACACGCATCCTAACTACCTTGCCCCATCATGTGTGCCAGTAGGCAAGTAGGCCAACGCTTGATGTCGACAATTAACCAATTAAGATTGGTGTAAAACAACGCGATTTCGGCCTTGGGTTTTCGCTTCATATAACGCTTTATCTGCCGTGGCAATTAAAACCTCTGGCCCTTGATTCATGCGCGGCACAAGTGCGGCAACCCCGATACTGATGGTGACTTGTCCAAACTCTGACTGCTCGTGCGGCAATGCCATTTTGCGAATTGCATAGCGGGCGCGTTCACCAACAATTAAACCTCCACCAGCAGGAGTATTCGGCAGAATGATGGCAAATTCTTCTCCACCATACCGCGCCACCATGTCACCACCTCGATCAATACATGCGCTTAATGTGCTGGCTACTCGGCGTAGGCAATCATCACCACCAAGGTGCCCATAGGCATCATTGTATTTTTTGAAATAATCGACATCACACATCAGCAAACACAACTCGCGTCCCTCACGCCCCATCCGCCGCCATTCAACCTGTAGATTTTCATCAAAGCTACGGCGGTTTGCTACTCCAGTCAGGCCGTCAATATTGGTGAGACGACGTAACTCGCGGTTAGCTTCCTCCAAAGATTGGCGCATTGCTAAAATACGCTGCATTGCATGTATTTTCGCGCCAAGCACAATTTGGCTAACGGGTTTGTGCAAGTAATCATCACCACCAGCCGCAATCCCACGCTCCAAATCCGCATCGTTAGCGCGGGAGGTAAGGAAGATAATTGGTGTCCATTCTCCCCCCTGCTCTAAGGCACGAATCTGTTTTGCGACTTCAAAGCCAGTAATATCAGGCAGAATCACGTCAAGCAAGATCAAATCTGGCTTTTGCTCTTGGTAAGCAACCAAAGCCTCAGCCCCTGAACTGGCTAAGACATACTCAAGATTCAACGCCGCAATGTATTTAATAATGATTTGGCGTGTAGAACGAGAATCATCAACGACAAGAATTTTCATGTCTAAGGCAAAAGCAAGATTGAAAGTTAAAGGACGGGGCAAACCCTACTACATCAAGGGACTGCTGACTGCTACAAACTACAAGGGAATTGTTGGACATGATACATTGCGACTAGGCTAAATCACAACCAAGGAATTGGTAATATGTCCGAGGAAAAAACACAAAAAACTATTAAGCCACAAACAAAATTAAAAAAGCGTCTGGCGTTGTGGCTATTAAGTCTCTTTGCTATTTTTGCCATTTGTGGGACAGCCATCTATCTTGCCGCCCCTTCTTGGATTAAATCCTTTGTTGAAGAGAAGGCATCAATCGCGCTACATCGGCAGGTCAAAATACAGAATTTTCACCTGAATCCATACACCTTAGCCCTCAATGTGCAAGGTCTAAACGTGGCTGATAATGCCGGAAGTACGCTATTAGCATTTGATAGCTTAAGGGTTAATGCAGATATTGCCTCTTTATTAAAAGGCAGCGTAGTGATTAACTCCTTAGAGCTAGATAAACCACAAATCAAAGTACAGCGCACTGCACCTGATCGTTTTGATATTTCTGATTTAATTGATGAGTGGGCAAAGCCCTCTGATACACCACCAACATTATTTTCAGTAAACAATATTCAAATTAGCCAAGGGGCAATTACCTTTGTTGACCAAGTTGAAGAAAAAACGCATCAGGTAGCAGATTTATCTTTAAAAGTTCCTTTTGTTTCCAACCTGCCACATCAAACTGAAATTTATGTTGAACCGCATTTATCAGCAAAAATTAATGGTGCGCCAGTTGTATTTACAGGCAAAACCAAACCATTTACTGCCCAACATGAAAGCAGTATCAAAATTGATCTGGATGCCTTAAATCTCACCGAGTATTTAACCTATTTGCCGGATGATTTGCCAGTAAAGATTAAATCAGGGGAGCTTTCCACCGATCTAGCTGTTGTATTCAAAGCGCAAACCGATAAACCATCCACCTTCAAATTAAGTGGAAAAGCCTATTTAAGTAAGCTGGCTTTATCTGAACCACGCGGGGTAGATTTGTTGGCTTTAGATAAATTAGCAGTGACCCTAGATGAGCTAGACCTAGTTAACCATAAGGTCAATTTAGAAGAGGTGATATTTGATGGTGCAGTAAGCCATGTTCAACGCAATACCAAAGGTGAAATCAACCTTTTTAACCTTGCCGGACAGCCTAAGTCTGAGCATAGACCAAATAAAGATGCCGTTTCGCCGCCCGTGGAACGTTCGCCTACTACGCCAAGTAAGCCTTGGCAAATTACGCTGAACAAGCTGGCATTTAACAATGTATTAACCAAGTTTGAAGACCAAACCTTACGCCCCAGTGTTAATCAACAATTGCTGTTGGAATCCCTGGAGCTACACGATGTGCATTGGCCTTTACAAGGAAAGCAACATTTTGTAGCGAATGGCAAACTGAATCAAAGTGGGGAGCTGAAATTAAGTGGCGATGTTGCGCTCAATCCACTGGTTGCCGAACTTGATTTAGAAAGTAAAGCCTTACCTCTCGTCCCGGTTCAAGCCTATTTGAATGAATTTTTGATTATCAGCCTAACTGGGGGACAGCTGTCTAATCATGGCAAGCTCAAGCTAACTGAAGATAAACAAGGAATGGCGGTGAGCTACTTTGGTGATTTAACCATTGGCAATCTACGTACTGTTGATAAATTCAATAATACGGATTTTCTGAATTGGAAGTCGCTGCATCTTGGGAACATCGATTTTAAAAATCAGCCAATGAGTGTCAATATCGGTGAAATTGCCCTCAGCGATTTTTATTCACGTTTAATTGTTGATGAAAGCGGCAAAGTTAATTTAACCCATATTGTCAAAAAAGACGATAAAGCAGAGGCGGCGAAAGCCACCCCAGAGCCTGAGAAAAAGCCGATGCCTTTGCGTATTGCCCGAGTTACTTTACAAGGTGGCACGGTTAATTTTTCAGATCGCTATATCAAACCCAATTATTCCGCTTATTTAAGCAAAGTGAATGGTCG
>CAZOBT010000111.1:0-7338 GCA_964578025.1 uncultured Rhodocyclaceae bacterium
CCAAGTTAGGGCCAGAAGAAATCACCCGTGACATCGCGTCCTTGGGTGAGGCACAGCTTTCTCGTTTGGATGATTCCGGTATCGTGTATATCGGGGCCGAAGTTGAAGCGGGTGATGTCCTGGTTGGTAAAGTGACACCGAAGGGTGAAACGCAACTGACTCCCGAAGAAAAATTGCTCCGTGCCATCTTTGGTGAAAAAGCCTCGGATGTGAAAGACACCTCCTTGCGTGTGCCTTCTGGTATCTCCGGTACAGTCATTGATGTGCAAGTGTTTACGCGTGAAGGGATTGAGCGTGACAAGCGGGCGCAATCCATCATTGATGAACACTTACGTCATTACAAGCTCGATTTGGCTGACCAAATGCGTATCGTTGAACGCGATGCCTTTGCACGGGTTGAGCGTATGATTTCTGGCAAGACCGCCAATGGCGGTCCCAAGAAATTAGCCAAAGGCTCGGTCATTGATAAAGCCTATTTGGAAACCGTTGATCCGCATCTGTGGTTTGACATTCGTGTCGCTGATGAAGACGTTGCTCAGCAACTTGAACAAACGCGTGATGGTTTAGAACAAAAACGTAAAGATTTTGATCTGGCCTTTGAAGCGAAACGTAAGAAGCTGACCCAAGGTGATGAGTTACCTGCTGGCGTGCAGAAGATGGTCAAGGTGTATGTGGCGGTGAAACGTCGCTTACAGCCTGGCGATAAGATGGCTGGTCGGCATGGTAACAAGGGTGTGGTTTCCCGTATCGTTGCCGTTGAAGACATGCCTTACATGGCAGACGGTACGCCCGTTGATATTGTGCTGAACCCCCTCGGTGTGCCTTCACGGATGAACGTTGGGCAGATTTTGGAAACTCATTTGGGCTGGGCGGCAAAAGGCATTGGGCAAAAGATCGACAAGATGTTGCGTGCGCAAGCGTCTGCACAAGAACTGCGTGGTTTCTTAGATGCTGCCTATAACGGCGTAGGTAAGAAGGAAAACTTGGCGGAGTTGTCTGACAGCGATGTGGTCGAATTGTCAGAAAACTTAGTGAAGGGCTTGCCTTTTGCGACTCCCGTGTTTGACGGCGCGGACGAAAAAGAAATCAAGCACATGTTGGACTTGGCAGGCTTGCCAAGCTCTGGTCAGGTGACGTTGTATGACGGTCGTACTGGTGAAGCCTTTGAACGTGCCGTTACCGTTGGTTTTAAGCATGTCTTGAAACTGCATCACTTGGTTGATGACAAGATGCACGCACGTTCAACTGGCCCATACTCCTTGGTGACGCAACAACCTCTCGGTGGTAAAGCCCAGTTTGGTGGTCAGCGGTTCGGGGAAATGGAAGTCTGGGCCTTGGAAGCCTACGGAGCATCGTATGTGTTGCAAGAAATGTTGACGGTGAAGTCCGATGACGTGAATGGTCGTACCAAGATGTATGAAAACATTGTGAAGGGCGATCACCGCATTGATGCCAATATGCCAGAGTCGTTCAATGTGTTAGTCAAGGAAATTCGCTCCTTGGCAATTGACATTGATTTGGAACGTAACTGATAAGGGCGAGGAGCTATACGCATGAAAGCTTTGCTTGATTTATTCAAACAGGTAACGCAAGAAGAACAGTTTGATGCGATTACCATTGGTCTGGCCTCCCCAGACAAGATTCGTTCTTGGTCATATGGCGAGGTTAAAAAGCCCGAAACCATTAACTATCGTACCTTCAAGCCTGAGCGTGATGGTTTGTTCTGCGCCAAAATCTTTGGCCCGATCAAAGACTATGAGTGCTTGTGCGGTAAGTACAAACGGTTAAAGCATCGTGGTGTTATTTGTGAAAAGTGTGGCGTTGAAGTCACCTTAGCCAAAGTGCGGCGCGATCGCATGGGGCATATCGAATTAGCCAGCCCTGTGGCACACATTTGGTTCTTAAAGAGCTTACCTTCCCGCTTAGGGATGGTGCTCGATATGACCCTGCGTGATATTGAGCGCGTGCTGTACTTTGAAGCTTACGTGGTGACTGAACCCGGCATGACTCCGCTTAACCGTGCGCAGTTACTGACCGAAGAAGACTACATCGCCAAGGTCGAAGAATATGGCGATGAGTTTGAAGCCTTAATGGGGGCAGAAGGGGTTGCGGCCTTATTGCGTAACCTTGATGTTGAACACGAAGCCGAAAAACTGCGTGGCGAATTAGAAGTTGCTGGCTCTGAGGCGAAGAATAAAAAGCTGGCAAAGCGTCTGAAAGTGATCGAAGGCTTCTTGAAGTCTGGGATCAAACCAGAATGGATGATTCTGGAAGTTCTACCCGTATTGCCACCCGATTTACGTCCTTTAGTTCCCTTGGATGGTGGTCGTTTTGCCACGTCTGATTTGAACGATCTCTATCGCCGCGTGATTAACCGGAACAACCGCTTGAAGCGGCTGTTAGAGCTGAAAGCTCCTGACATCATCGTGCGTAATGAAAAGCGCATGTTGCAGGAAGCGGTTGACTCCTTGTTAGATAACGGTCGTCGTGGCAAGGCCATGACCGGTGCGAACAAGCGTCCGTTGAAGTCCTTGGCAGACATGATTAAGGGTAAAGGCGGTCGCTTCCGGCAAAACTTGTTGGGTAAGCGCGTCGACTACTCAGGCCGTTCCGTGATCGTGGTGGGACCGCAGCTCAAATTGCATCAGTGCGGTTTGCCTAAGTTGATGGCCTTGGAATTATTTAAACCATTTATTTTCAATAAGTTGGAAATCCTCGGTTTAGCCACGACCATCAAGCAAGCGAAGAAGATGGTCGAAAACCAAGAGCCTGTGGTTTGGGACATGCTGGAAGAAGTCATTCGTGAACACCCAGTGATGCTGAACCGTGCGCCAACCTTGCACCGTTTAGGTATCCAAGCTTTTGAGCCGGTGTTGATCGAAGGCAAGGCTATCCAGTTGCATCCTTTGGTTTGTGCGGCATTTAACGCTGACTTTGACGGCGACCAAATGGCAGTACACGTGCCTTTGTCTTTAGAGGCACAAATGGAAGCCCGTACCTTGATGTTGGCTTCTAATAACGTCCTGTCTCCTGCCAACGGCGCACCAATTATTGTGCCGTCCCAAGACATCGTGTTGGGTCTGTACTATGCCACCCGCGAAAAAATCAACGGCAAAGGCGAAGGCATGTACTTCACCGATCTCGCCGAGATGGAACGCGCTTTGGCGATGAAGCAAGTGGATATCCATTCACGCATCATGGTACGGATCAAGCAGTACACCGATTTAGGCAATAACAACTGGCAAGAGCGTTTAGAACGGGTAAATACCACCGTTGGTCGTGCCTTGTTGTCACAGATTTTGCCCAAAGGCTTGCCCTTCAAAGTCATTGACAAAGCCTTAAAGAAAAAAGAAATTTCTAAGCTGATTGACGAGTCTTTCCGCCGTTGTGGTTTGAAAGAAACGGTGGTTTTTGCCGATAAGTTGATGCAAAACGGTTATTCATTGGCGACTCGTGCTGGGATTTCCTTCTGTGCTGACGACATGCGCGTACCACCACAGAAGTACGAAATCATTGCGGCTGCCGAAGCCGAAGTCAAAGAAATTGAAAGCCAATACACCAACGGTTTGGTAACGCAAGGCGAACGTTATAACAAGGTCGTTGATATCTGGGGGCGTACCGGGGATCAAGTGGCTAAGGTGATGATGGAACAGCTTGGACATGAGGAAGTCGTTGATCGTCATGGCAAGACCGTGAAACAAGAATCCTTTAACTCCATCTACATGATGGCGGACTCTGGGGCGCGGGGCTCAGCAGCACAGATTCGTCAGTTGGCCGGGATGCGGGGTTTGATGGCGAAGCCAGATGGCTCAATTATCGAAACGCCAATTACCACCAACTTCCGCGAAGGTCTGAACGTTCTGCAATACTTTATCTCCACCCACGGTGCACGTAAGGGCTTGGCAGATACGGCGTTGAAGACGGCGAACTCTGGTTACTTGACCCGTCGTTTGGTCGACGTGACACAAGATTTGGTCATTATTGAAGATGACTGCGGTACAAATAATGGTTACACCGTTAAAGCCTTGGTGGAAGGCGGTGAGGTAATTGAGCCATTGCGCGAACGTATCTTGGGTCGTGTGACGACGGATGATGTGGTTGATCCAGAAACGCAAGAAACCGTGATCTTTGCTGGCACGATGCTGGATGAAGACATGGTCGACACCATCGACAAGTTGGGGATTGACGAAGTTAAGGTGCGTACCCCGCTGACTTGCGATACCCGTTACGGCTTATGTGCGAAGTGCTATGGGCGTGATTTGGGTCGTGGCTCACTGGTTAACTCCGGTGAAGCAGTGGGTGTGATCGCAGCGCAGTCAATCGGCGAACCCGGTACTCAGCTGACCATGCGTACCTTCCACGTTGGTGGTGCTGCATCACGAGCTGCGGTGCAATCGACGGTTGAAGCTAAATCGGCTGGTGTGGTGCGCTTCTCTCCTACCTTGCGCTATGTGACCAGTGCGAAGGGCGAAAAGGTTGTGATCTCTCGCTCCGGTGAAGTGTTAGTCACCGAAGAAAGCGGACGTGAGCGTGAACGCCACAAAGTGCCTTATGGTGCGACGATGTTGGCGGATGATGGACAAACCATTAAGGCTGGGGCAAAGCTGGCTTCTTGGGATCCACATACCCGTCCAATCGTTACCGAATACGCTGGTGTGGTGCGCTTTGAAAACGTGGAAGAAGGTGTCACCGTTGCCAAGCAGATTGACGATGTGACTGGCTTGTCTACCTTGGTGGTCATCGACTCCAAACGCGGTGGTAAATCCACGGCAAAAGGTGTGCGTCCTATCGTGAAGTTGCTGGATGAAAACGGCAATGAAGTGAAGGTTGCTGGCACGGATCACGCCGTACAAATCGCGGTGCAAGTTGGCTCGATTATTTCGGTCTCTGACGGTCAACATATTGGTGTTGGTGACGTGTTGGCGCGTATCCCCCAAGAGTCTGCGAAGACTCGGGATATTACCGGGGGTCTGCCACGGGTTGCCGAGCTGTTCGAAGCTCGTACTCCGAAAGATGCATCTGTGTTGGCAGAAGTGACGGGCACGATTGGCTTTGGTAAGGAAACCAAGGGTAAGCAACGCCTCATCATCACCGATTTGGAAGATGGTTCTAACCACGAAATCCTGATCTCCAAAGACAAGCACGTTTTGGTGCACGATGGCCAAATTGTGAACAAGGGTGAAAAGATTGTGGAAGGCGAGCCCGATCCACATGACATCCTGCGTTTGCAAGGGATCGAAGCCTTGGCACGTTACATCACTGACGAAGTGCAAGACGTGTACCGTCTGCAAGGCGTGAAGATTAACGACAAGCACATTGAAGTGATCGTGCGTCAGATGTTGCGTCGTGTGACGATTGCTGAACCTGGTGATTCACGCTTCATCAAGAGCGAGCAAGTTGAACGTGCTGATGTCTTGGAAGAGAACGATCGCTTGGTTGCCGAAGGTAAAATTCCTGCAACCTATGACCATATGTTGTTAGGTATTACCAAAGCATCTCTGTCCACTGACTCCTTCATCTCTGCTGCGTCTTTCCAAGAAACGACGCGTGTGTTGACCGAGGCTGCCATCATGGGCAAACGCGACGAGTTGCGTGGCTTGAAGGAAAACGTCATTGTCGGTCGTTTGATCCCGGCGGGTACGGGGCTAGCTTTCCACCGCAGTCGTCGTGGTGGTCAAGGCAATGGCGCGGCACAAAGTGCTGAAGCCTTTGCGACCGAAAAAGCCTAAGTAGCGAGTAACACACAACGAGCGTTTGCTTCAGCAAGTTGTTAGAACAAAACCCCCAAGGTGAAAACACTTGGGGGTTTTTATTTGGTCTTCATCAGAAATAACCATAATCTATTTAGCTTATTGCTAGGTTTGTCATTTGGTCTATTATTTGTGCTGTGCTTTAGATTGAGGGGGCATTAATGTTCATTGTTTCTAAATTGCTTTCTGCATTCACGCAGCCGATGTTTTGGCTAGTGCTATGGTGGGTGGGGGCGTTGTTGTTGTTGCGGCGGCACACGAAATTGGCGGTACGGATGCTGTGGGGCGGAGTTTTGGCTGTTGCTCTGTTGGGCGTACAGGCGATTCCAGATGCGTTATTGCGCACGTTAGAAAATCGCTACCCTGTGCCAAGCACACAAGAGCTTGCGCGACATGTTGGCGTGATTGTCTTGGGTGGGGCGATTAAACACCCCGACAGTTTCTTGGCACATCACCAAGTCCCGTTAGGTGAGGCGGCAGAGCGGATGAGTTTGCCTGTTGGCCTTGTACGCCAATTTCCACAGTTAGATTTGGTATTTTCGGGGGGTGAAGGGCGTTTGTTAACCACAGGGGTGAGCGAGGCGGAGTTAGCGCGGCAGTTTTACCAAGAGCAGGGGCTAAATATGGCGAAGGTGTGGCTAGAGGGCGGATCACGCAATACCCGCGAAAATGCGCAACAAGTTGCTAAATTACTCGGCGCACGTTGCCAAGAACCGTGGTTATTAGTGACCTCTGCATCACATATGCCTCGTGCTTTGCCTGAATTTATTGCTGTTGCGTGTAATGTTACCCCCTATCCAGTTGATTTTGCGACGGGGGAAAGTACGGCATGGCGCGAATACTCCTTAGCTCACAGCTTAATACGTTGGCAAACGGCTTTACATGAATACTTAGGTTTGTTCGTGTACTACTTCAGCCGTTAAGACCGTACAACGATATTTGTCTCCATCACCTCTAGCCTCCATAAATAGGCGGATTTCCCTAGACGAATTGCCTTGGGTGGGTGAAATTGCAGAGGAATTGGCGGAATTGCAGCAAGCGATGGTCACTCAATGTTGACACTACTCCTTGATAAATCATAGAATTTACGGTCTTTTTCGGCAGAGGCTAATCATTGTCTTTGTTGTGGATAACAATTTCACCGAATTCCTGAGTTAACCCACTCTATGTTTTGGTGTGTCGGCGGGTTTCCCGCCTGAATCATTAGGGATAATTATGCCAACCATTAACCAACTCGTGCGTAAGCCGCGTGTTGCGGTAACTTCTAAGAGCAAAGTTCCTGCATTAGAAGCTTGCCCACAAAAACGTGGTGTGTGTACTCGTGTATACACCACTACCCCGAAGAAGCCGAACTCCGCTTTGCGTAAGGTTTGTAAAGTTCGTTTGACCAACGGTTTTGAAGTTATTTCTTATATCGGCGGTGAAGGCCACAACTTGCAGGAGCACTCTGTGGTTCTGATCCGTGGTGGTCGTGTGAAGGACTTGCCGGGTGTGCGTTACCACACCGTTCGTGGTTCTTTGGATACGCAGGGCGTTAAAGACCGTAAGCAATCTCGGTCTAAGTACGGTGCCAAGCGTCCGAAGGCTG
>CAZOBT010000112.1:0-4337 GCA_964578025.1 uncultured Rhodocyclaceae bacterium
GACTTCCCATTTTTAATCACACCAAGATGGCACTTTTTACACGGACGTGGTAACTGCCCCTAAAAATGTCCGCGAAAGGTCGAAGGTTTGTCCGTAGAAACACGTAACTTTGTCCGCGAAACCGCGTTGAATGGCCATGAATATACATCTTGATAGATTGCTTTTTAAGCGTTTTTGCACGCGAAACCACGTTGAACTTCATACCAAACCGCGAGAGTTTGCCTGTAAAAGAGTGATTTTTGACAAAAACATGGTATTTATCCGTCATTTTTGATTTTTTAGACGGTGTATGGCACAACTGAACGAAGTTTTAGGGCTTTTATTGGCTTAAAGTGTCCGCGAAACAACGAAGATTTTAAACGAGTATATGGTATTAACTATCTGTTTTTAATGTATAAATTTCTCATCACTTTATCTATGCGTACTTTAGGGTAAAATCACTACTATTCATTTCCACATCACCCAAGGTCAAGCCATGTCTGCGAACCGCAAATCCGTTTTTTTATCAGACAGCTCCCTCGACATCCTTGGGCAATTTTCCAGTGGCCGCTTAAATGGCATCATTGAAAAGTACGGTCATCTTATCCAGACACAAGAAATAGCCGCCCTATTTAGCCCCAGCGAGTTAGCACTGCTCTACCAAATTACCAAAGAAAAAGCGACTCAAGAACGTGAGTCATGGCGCGAATTCACCGCCAGACCCTTAGAAAACTTACTCAATGCCGTCAAAACAGCCGATAACAGCCGCGACATCGAACACCTCATTGCCAGCATTTATAGCCTAAACCCACTTCAAGAAATCGCCTTAATTGAGGCGATTGAAATGCATTGGGCAGACGAACGCGCCCGACTTTTTAAAGCCTATCAAGAACGAAAAAAACAGCCCTAATCAGGGTTTTTAACCCCAGTTTTCCGTGTAGAATAGCGATGTTGTCGCCCTTTATTAACCAAAAGTACCGAATGAGGTACAAGGTGAATGCTCATGATTACGCCCTCATTGGATGTGAAATCCACCCTTTCGATCGTCCTTCAAAAATCTTTAGTCGTTGCTCAGTGTTGCGTGCAACAGCTTTGTGCCTTATGCGTTTATGGCGTTAGCTTTTTATGCTTGATTATTTTATGGATAACGGCGCATACCCTGTTAAATGGGCATCATTTGCATCTTACTGCCAGCGTTGATGGTCAGGAACAGATGGTCTTAGACCTACGCCCCAACACGAAATAGAGAAAAAGCCCCTCAAATGAGGGGCTTTATAGTGATCAGTGCGTAGCTGATCGGTACCACTGCCACCACGATAACGTCTAAAAATTGATATATCAGCAGTCTAAGATAGCTGTATCAGTTAATAGATGCATATCGTGATGTATTCTTGCCAAAGCCACACATAACGCAGTGGGAGGCGACGACGATTAGTAAAATCATCCTAAGTTAATTAAGACGAAGGTCACTAGCCATCGGTTGTGCTTAAAGTGAATTAAACGCCCTCGTATTTATTCAAAAGAAAAATACGTCGCGTTAGAAAACACCGCACAATAAAAACTACATAACGCCGTAGTTAGCGATCAGTTCATCGAAATCATCGTAAAGTTAATTTAAGACGATAGTCGCGAATCTGATTGACATCCAAAGCCACACATAACGCAGTGGGGAGCGACGACGATTAGTGAAATCATCCTAAGTTAATTAAGACGAAGGTCACTAGCCATCGGAAAGGTTGTGTGCTTAAAGTGAATTAAATGCCATTGTATTATTCAAAATAAACATACACAGCATCTAAAACAACACACAATAAAGCCCATCAAACGAAGAGCTTTTATGATCAGCACGAAGCTAATCGGTATCTCCAATGCCACACATAACGCCGTGGGTTTGCGCTCTTTTTAACGAAAAACGAGAATAAAACGTAACCGTCTTATCGTAAAAAACCGATAAAAACGATTAAAAAGGTGCCATGACTTTAAGGCGCATGACGGCCACGTTTCGCTAATAGCAACGAATCGGTGGAGGGGGGCCAACCCCTCCAAGACACATTTTTTCTTTCCGCTCAACCTACAACTGGCTCAAACTTTCGGGTACATGTTTCATGCTTAACCACGCATAAAACTCAGACTAGCCTTCGACTGAATCGCCTCGTCCTCTACAACCCCTACTGATCTGATCTCCCTCACTTTTACCTCAACAGTGCCACCTGTTATCAACGGCAGTCAGTGATTCCCACGTTAGCTTTTCATGTTTTAACGAACAGAACGCCAGCATTCTCCCCTCTTTAGTCTAGCCCTACTCCTAGTGGCTTTTCCCATCTTTAGATTCCTAAAAGATAAGATTTCATCGCTCCGAGATTCCAAAGCAAGTCGATTACTAACTAAATGGATCATAGAATTTCAGTCATAAGACTGGCTCATGTTCCCCACGAAGCACCCTCGAAGGGTGCGATTACAGGCTTAAGCTGTACAGCGATCTTAGCGGCTTGCGCCCCCAAGTACCGAGTTTTCCAGATTTCTCCTCAAACCCCTGCCGTATTTCGACGGCCTCAGCAGCCCACCTGCGTGGCACACGTTCGACAGTTTCCTGCCGCCCGTGGATCGGACTGAATACCGACTCTCATAAAAAACAGGGCTAAGCTAGTTACCTAGCGGCCCGTTTCCGTGTCGCCCAAACTCGAAAAAAATCATTAACGCATCTAAAAAATGCGGATTAGGTCGAAAGGAATATTGCAATTCCTAGCGCCTGTCGTAGCCGTACCAGCCCCATTACGGGCATACGGCTTCACCAGTTTCAACCTGATTGGCGATCAGGTATCTGGTCGGCGGAAAGAAAAAATGGAGGGAGGCAACCCCCATTAAAAAACAGGGCGTGCCGCCCTGATTCGAAGACGACGATGGTATTTTGACTCATGTTGCCGCTGTAATCAACATATAATCGGACGCCCAATCTCTTATTATCAAGCACCTAAATTAGTGAAATTTAAACTATCTATAAGTATTAGTAATATAGTTATATGCCTTTATTACGTCGCAAAGTAGTGAGATAATACGAATATAGAAATCTCAAAAATATACACTCCCTATGATTGAATGTGAAAGCAAGATATTAGCAATGCAACGTCTGCAAGATGCAGCACGTTTTGATTACCACTTGTATTTTCAAGGTGAAATAGGCTTTGAAAAATTGGCAGCGTTATCAAAAAAATTTGCCCGTGAATACGATACCGAATTGACTAAATCACAACGTAGCCGCCGTAAATTATCAGGTGAAGCAGTCACGCAATTTTTAGTGTGGAAACCTGAGAGCGGTGATAAAGCTATTTTCTGGTTGCTGACTACAGGTGGTAAAGGTCGTGTGATGGAGCGAGAGCAATTTGTCGATTTGCGAGACAAAGAACACCGCTTATCATTAACAGGCTATGAATTAGTTCATGATGGTGTGTCATGGTCATGGCGTATGGAGAAGACTACCTATACCAACCATCAAAAACGCTTAAGGAACGCTATTTTGGCGAAAAACGATTTAGCTCTACAAATGGCGATTGCATCGCTATACAACAGCCCCGGCTTTCGTTTGGTACGCCGTCAGGTGGGTATGCTCAGTAAATGGCTACGTGGTGAGTGGAAGCGATTACGCAAGGATACGGAGCCAATGCCTGCCCTACCGACATTTTTAGCATATGTACGTCGATTGCCCAATCCAGTCCCTAAAAAGAAGACCAAAAAAGTGATGGATGTGGTTAAGGCTTAAAGTCTTTGTCATGATGATTTATTGTTGTGCATTCATTATGATAAAGTGAAGGCATTGAATGTGTTTTTATGAGGTGATGCGATGGCGATGCTAACCGTGCGTAATTTGCCTGATGATGTACATCGTGCATTACGGGTACAGGCTGCTTTACATGGGCGTAGTACCGAAGCCGAAGTACGTGAGATTTTAGCTCATGCAGTAAAGCCTGAAACGCGTGTGCGTATGGGGGATGCCCTTGCAGCATTGAGTCGTCAGGTTGGTTTGACGAATGAAGACTTTGACGTGTTTCAACAGGTCAGCGATCAATCTCCTGCCGAGCCAATGAGGTTTGAATGATTCTTCTCGATACGAATGTGATTTCTGAGGCGATGAAGCCTGAGCCAAATCCTATTGTCCGTGGGTGGTTAAATGATCAAGTTGCGGAAACCCTTTACCTCTCTAGTGTGACGGTAGCTGAGCTGTTGTTTGGGATTGCTGCTTTACCATCTGGTAAACGTAAGGAAATGTTGACACTAACTTTAGAGGGATTATTGGAACTCTTTAAAGATAGGATACTTTCGTTTGATGTTAAGGCTGCACAGCACTATGCCGATTTAGCGAT
>CAZOBT010000112.1:4347-7313 GCA_964578025.1 uncultured Rhodocyclaceae bacterium
GCTAAAGTTTCTGGAAGAGGTTTTCCTACCCCCGATGGTTATATTGCGGCGATTGCAGCATCACGTGGCTTTGTTGTTGCTTCACGAGATACTGCACCTTATACCGCAGCTAAGGTGACGGTGATTAATCCGTGGGATGTGAGGTAAATGGGTGGAGTTTCTTTTTTAAGGTGTGGGTGCTAGCGTAAATTTGCCAGTTTTTGCTTCGTGTCGTAATCGAGTGCGAGCTTGCTCCCATGATTCTCCTGTTTGTGCATGCTTAGATACCCATTTTTCATCTTGTAAAAGCGTTTCAATATTTTCATCATCATTTTTAGGGCTTTGTTTAGGCTTGGATTGAGTGTTAGCTTTGGGGCTTACATCTTTTGGATGCTTTTTGGGTGTGAAGAAAAATGTGAAGCCTGTGATTATTCGTCCTGCCTTATGTTGTTCGTAGTTGACGGTGATGTCAGTGTGTTCGTTTATTTGGTTGATTGCAAAGTGAAGTACCCACTTTTTGAAATCGCCCATTTGCGAGTATTCATTTTCGAGAATACCAATCTTTTTTCTAAAAGTAGATAATTCAAATATGGGGGTTTTTCCGACGCTTCGCCATTTAATTAATAATTCATATAGTCTTATGGCATATGCACTACTTAAATTAGATATTTGTTGTATTTCATAACTGGTGAAGTTTGCTTCTAGTTTAGTAATAAGGGGAACGACATCGGGTGAAAAACAAATTTTCACTAAAGCTGCTTCCTTAAGATAGCCGATCTTGCTAACCCAGCGACTTTCTACAATCATAGACTTTCCTGTTTTTCTGTCTATTTCCATGTAGCTGAAATATCGTCTAAAAAGATTTTTACAAGCATTTTGTAATGCTTCGTAAGCAGTATGCTTCTCAACATTAAATTGATTAATATAGCTACTGGCATGAACTTCTAAAAAGCTATCAGCACTAATGCCTTGCCCTGTTGCCCTTGCCTCAATAATCGCAAGTAATATAAGGCTTTGCTCAATCATGTCTAGAATATAACTTGCCTCAATTAAGGCATTATCCTTTACAACCAGCTCTTTAGACATGTAATTTTTACTTCTGTTTAGTCCCAAATTGTAGCTAGTCTATTATATTTTTTGAAATTCAGCGAGTTGTTTTTTTTATCTCCTTAAATGGGTCGATAAACCTCCTTAAATGGGTCGATAAACCTCATTTTAAGGAGTAAATAAATATATCTCTTTTAAAGGTCGGAAAACCTCCTTAAATGGGTCGGAAAACCTCCTTAAATGGGTCGGAAAACCTCCTTAAATGAGATTTTCTTCTTTATTGTATTTAAAAGTATTTAAAAGTATTAAAAGGACGTGTTCAAAAAAATCTGTGGATAAGTCTAATTTTGAGAAGAATATTTTTGAAGAAATACAAACACTATGTCGCCCTAATCGGGCGGCTTTTATACCCCCTGAATCCCCCAAAGGGGGACAAAACAGTGCAATAAATTAATACTCTTTCAAGTCAACATTTGCTAAATACGGTTAATTAGAAGGCGAGTCACTGGTTTCGATTTTGCTAATAGCATTGCGCTGCCAAAGCCATTGTCCTATTTCTTAGTGTTTAGGTTAATCGCGCCACTAGATAAACAAGATTGTTTTAACTGAGACGATGATTAAAAATTTGGTGTTTCATATGAGTAAACAAAGAAAAAATCAGCCTTAGAAATGCGTTTCTAAATTAACTTTTGAAAATAAAGATGAATAGCAATCTAAAAATCAAATTTAAAGCCATTTTTAAGCGTTTTAAGGATGGGTAAATAGATTTTTAGTGGAAAGGTACTGGTTTTTATTTGTGTGTGCTTAAAACGCAAATTTAAGCCACTTTCGTTTTTGGGCCTGTTAAGTAAACATTACATTCGATAAAACAAAAAAGCCCACCCTTAGCCGATGGGCTTCTTGTTTGCATCAATTCACTATTAGCAGTAGGCCTTGATGCGGTTTTTTGCTGTACATCAGGAAATATACGCGCTTAGATTCTAAATCGTGATCCCATAAAATGTAAACACAATAAAAAAGTATTCCCGTTTTATTTTTATTGATTAATTAGTGCTTTTATTATATAAAAACGGTACTAAAAAGGTGTGTGAAAGGTATCATGATTATACTAATTGGAAGCCAAAAAGGGGGCTGTGGGAAATCTACGACAGCCGTTAATATTTGTGCAGAATTGGCAAAGTCTGGACATGATGTTGTTTTAGTGGATGCCGATCGGCAATGCACTGCGGCTAACTGGATTTCGGATCGCTTATCTAAAACTAATGTGGCTAAAGTTCATTGTGTTCAAAAATATGAAAATATTCGTGAAACACTTTTGGATCTTAATCAACGTTATGAATATGTAGTTGTTGATGCAGCAGGGCGAGATAGTAGAGAGCTGCGGACAGGTATGACAGCCGCTCATCTATTGTTAATTCCTTTTAGACCTTCTCAACCTGATTTAGATACATTACCAAAACTTAGAGAAATTATTTCTCAAGCAATGGATTTAAACCCTCAACTAAAAGTGTTTGGTTTGCTGACAATGGCTCCAACTAATCCTGTGATTAATGAGGAGGCAGAGGCCCGAGAATATTTACAGGATTATCCTGAAATACATTTACTTAATACCTTTGTGCGTGACCGTAAAGTGTATCGTGATGCGATGAGTGAGGGACTGGGCGTGGTCGAAATGGACAATCCAAAAGCAAAAAATGAAATTGAAGAATTAGTTAAAGAGATTATGTGATGCCAAAACGTAGAGAGCCAGCTTTGGCTAAAGAAGCTCAGAATACTCCAACACCTGCTCAAATTGAGGCGTTTGCCGCAGGTGCTGATAGTGATGCTGTTGTGAAAAATATTCTAGATTCAGAAGCCAATCGAGACTATAAGGCAATTAGGTTGCCGTTTAACGAATATGAATATCGTCAATTAGAAGAGGCAAGTCGGCGGACAGGGCG
>CAZOBT010000113.1:0-7310 GCA_964578025.1 uncultured Rhodocyclaceae bacterium
TTACTCGATGATTTTGGCAACAACGCCAGCACCAACGGTACGACCACCTTCACGGATAGCGAAGCGCAAGCCTTCTTCCATCGCGATAGGAGCAATCAATTTGACGGTCATGGCGATGTTGTCACCAGGCATCACCATTTCAGTACCTTCGGGCAACTGGATAGAACCAGTTACGTCGGTAGTACGGAAGTAGAACTGAGGACGGTAGCCATTGAAGAAGGGGGTATGGCGACCACCTTCATCCTTAGACAGGATATACACTTCAGAGGTGAAGTGGGTGTGTGGCTTGATAGAACCGGGTTTGCACAACACTTGACCACGTTCTACGTCTTCACGCTTGGTACCACGGAGCAATGCACCGATGTTGTCACCAGCTTGACCTTGGTCTAACAGCTTACGGAACATTTCCACGCCAGTACAGGTGGTCTTAACGGTGTCTTTGATACCAACGATTTCGATTTCTTCGCCGACTTTAACGATGCCACGCTCAACACGACCGGTCACCACAGTACCACGACCAGAGATGGAGAACACGTCTTCTACAGGCATCAAGAAAGCCAAGTCAATCGCACGCTCGGGGGTGGGGATGTAGGAATCCAGAGCTTCTGCCAAGGCCAAAATTGCAGGCTCACCGATAGGAGACTGGTCGCCTTCGATGGCTTTCAGTGCAGAACCCTTAACGATAGGCACATCGTCGCCGGGGAAGTCGTACTTGGAAAGTAATTCACGCACTTCCATTTCGACCAATTCCAGCAATTCTTCGTCATCCACCATGTCGCACTTGTTCAAGAACACGACGATGTAAGGAACGCCAACCTGACGTGCCAACAGGATGTGCTCACGCGTCTGAGGCATGGGGCCGTCAGCAGCGGAACAAACCAGAATCGCGCCGTCCATCTGGGCGGCACCGGTAATCATGTTCTTCACATAGTCAGCGTGACCGGGGCAGTCAACGTGAGCATAGTGACGATTTGCAGTTTCGTATTCAACGTGCGCGGTATTGATGGTAATACCACGGGCTTTTTCTTCGGGTGCAGCATCAATCTGATCATAAGCCTTCGCTTCGCCACCGAACTTCTTGGACAGAATGGTAGTGATTGCAGCGGTCAGCGTGGTCTTACCGTGGTCAACGTGACCAATCGTACCAACGTTCACGTGCGGTTTTGTACGTTCAAACTTTTCCTTGGCCATTTCCAACCTCTAAGAATATTTACAGAAACCAGAAGGACTTATGGTGCCCATGGGCAGGATCGAACTGCCGACCTCTCCCTTACCAAGGGAGTGCTCTACCACTGAGCCACATGGGCCTACCTTAAAACTCCAGCCGTACCGCAATTGGAGCGGGTGAAGGGAATCGAACCCTCGTCTTAAGCTTGGAAGGCTTCAGCTCTACCATTGAGCTACACCCGCTTATTCCCTACCCGCAGCGCGTTGCTGCTGACGATAACTGGTGGAGGGGGAAGGATTCGAACCTTCGAAGGCAGAGCCGTCAGATTTACAGTCTGATCCCTTTGACCGCTCGGGAACCCCTCCTGAGCTGAATCGGTGATTCTCTAGCTGATTTAATTTTCTGTCAACTAGTCGTCGCGATGTGGGGCGCATTATACATGCTATTTTTAATTTGTCACTATTTTTTTATTACTTTCTTACCGAAAGGCAAAATTCCGCCAAGAAAGCTTTTTCTTATACAAACTTCTATACCATAGAGATACTAACGTTATGGTTAAGTTTGGCTACACGACATGCCCCCTTGCTAGTCACCGATCCCTATGAGCTCTCGTCCAACAAATAATCTTACTATCGTTATCAATTTTTTCTGCGCAGTTGTGATGCTCATCGTATTTGTTAGCAGCTCACTCTTTTTCTACAACAAAACCATTAGTGAAGGCAAAACCGAGCTAAAACACTTCAGCCGAATGTATGCTGAACATATCACTCGAGCGGTAGAAGCTGTCGATCTTCTATCTTTCAGCATCGTGAGCAACTTCGCGGAGCAAACAGAATGGCACAAACTACCAACTACCCAAGTTCTCGCTTGGCTGATTCCGCCACGAAATGAGTTTCCTCCACAATTACGTGCATTTTCTCTTACCGATACTGCTGGCTATGTGCAAGTTGATACACCGAAAGCACCAAGATTTAGCCGTCTTGCTACCGCCGCAGATTTTGCCGCTTTAATTGGCGAAAAAGAGACTTATCGTACAGTCTGGCAACCAGCTCCAGCCCCCAACACCACCGCGCCAAATTATGTTATTGGCTACCGTGTTAACAACAAATATGGTCAAACAGATGGCGTACTACTAGCCTCTCTCCAACTCTCCTATTTTGAGAAATTTTGTGCAGAGCAACGTTTAGACGAAACATTTGAAGTGCTGGTGCTTAATAAACAGGGCATCCCGATTATCAGCTGCTCAAAAAAAGCAACACCTCCTTACACACTGCCTAGTGATCTACAAAAACAAATCAAACACACCCTTAGTCAGCTACAAGAGCATCCCGAGAAAAAGGAAGAATGGCATCACGCAAATGGCTATTTATTTGCTTTAACAAAAGCCACCACACAAGATGATCTCTTTGTGTTCGCAGGTAGCTCAGAGAACCGCTTGTTACACCTATGGCATCTCTACAACATCATTGGCGGGCTTGTCCTAATTTTGCTTTTTGCTCTATTGATAGGTAGCGGCTTTATCCTGCAACTGCAATTTAGCCGTTTGCAAAATGTGAATTACGCATTGGATGAACAACAAAAACAACTGCTGACCCAAGTTCAATATGTCACTCGCGAGCTACAACGTAAACGGGAGATTGCCGAAGCCGCCAATGCCTCAAAAAGCCGTTTTCTTGCTGCCGCTGCCCATGATTTGCGCCAACCGATGGCAGCACTGTCCATGTTTAATCAATCCCTAGGCCGCCATGTGGAACAAGGCGCGTTAAAGGAAATTGGTGAAACAAGTAACCGCATCAAAATTGCTTTAGATAGCCTCACGATCTTATTTACCGCGCTGCTAGATTTCTCTTGCTTGGAAACAGAACGCCCTAATCGCCCATTTTCTGTATGTGATCTGGGGCAACTTTTTTCCAGTTTAGAAAATACATTTGCCTTCCATGCTCATGAACGCGGCCTACGTTTTAAATGTCGCCCCAACAAGTTGCTTCCCCTCACTGAACCGATTGCGCTTGAGCGTTTGTTGGTTAACTTGATCTCAAATGCCATCAAATATACTGAACAGGGGGGCGTGGTAGTTGCCGCCCGGAAGCGTGGGCAAAACTTGCATATTGAAGTGATTGATACTGGAATCGGTATCCCAGAAAGCGAAACAAAACGAATTTTTGAGGAGTTTTATCAAGTCAATAATCGGGCGCGGGAATATCAAAAAGGTCTAGGGCTTGGATTAGCGATTGTTGGCAAACTTACGTTAGCCTTGCGTGCCGAATTAAAAGTATATTCAAAAGTCAAACGCGGTAGTCGCTTTGTACTTATCTTGCCAAACGCGCTGGCACATACACCAGAAAACCTACAAGCAGCACCGCGCACACCTGACAACAAGCCCAAACAGTTTATGCTGATTGGCAGCACGCCTGCAATGAACAGTATTAGCCATAACCTCAAAGCATGGGGATATTCCGTCAAACATTTGCCTGACCTTGCCAGCTTGGCCCATGAACGAGAAACACAAGCATTGGCAACCGTTTTAGATCTCTCTCAATATGGCAGGCTAGAAATTCTTGCCCTACCTGAATATCAAACGATAATCGCGCTTGGGAAAACTGAAAGTGAGCTACCTGCTTGGGTGCATGTTTTAAGCACCCCAATCCGCCCTGCACGTTTACGCGCCTTAGTCCAACATCTTGTCGCGGAACGGATTGGCTAAACCAAAACTAGCGCATAAATTCCTGTACTAAACACATCGCTTTCGTGCGGGAGTTAACCCCCAAGGTTTTAAACAAAGTTGTGACGTGCACCTTAATTGTCCCTTCGGTTAAGGCTAAAGCAGCCGCAATTTCTCGATTACTCTGGCCTTGTAATATCCGTGCTAAGACATCTTCCTGCCGCCCAGTTAAATTATGTGTTGCCACAAAATCCGCAAAATTCGTTGGCAAGCTTTTGGGGGCTGGTTTAATTTCTGGATGATACAGATCACCTGCCAAGACTTTACAAACCGCATTAATAATTTGTTGGGGCAAATAGGTTTTAGGAATATAGCCTGACGCACCAAGAGCAAAAGCCCGGTCGATACTCTCTACCCCGTATGTCCCAGATAAAATCGCAACCGGCAAGTCACGATAATCACGACGTAATACCTGCAAACACTCAAAGCCATCCATATCTGGCAAGTCTAAATCTAACAACACTAATTCAATCGCATCGATATGATGATTTAAAAGATGCACCGCTTGGGCAAAGTTTAAGGCAGATAACACATCAACATCCTCTTCCTCAATTTGCGTTAATACCCGTGCTACGCCATCAGCGACAAGGGGATGATCCTCAATTAGTAAAATTTTTATTGTCATTTCTTAGTCCCCACCTTTGCTGTTACCCTTTTTTTGATCTTTTGACGTACATCACTCAGTTGGCACACATGATACAAAGCAATATTAGAAGTTGGAGTATCATCAAAAATCAACGTCGTAAAACCTACATTAGCGACACATTACCCATAAGGAGAAAAAAATGAGTCAAGAGACGAATGCGAACGATCCCCTGCAATTCATGAAAAATATGTGGGGCAATATGGGATTTTCCCTGCCCGGCATGGTCACACCAACCTTGGATGTAGATGAGTTGGAAAAACGCATCACCGATTTAAAAGCCGTTGAAGGTTGGCTGAAAATGAATCTGACGATGTTGCAAACCACGATTCAAGGCTTGGAAATGCAGAAAATGTCGCTCGCTACTTTTAATGCCATGACCGAAGGTATGGCACAAATGGCGAAAGCCGGTAGCAACGACAAATAAGATCAAACCAAAGTCGCAAACGCTCGACCCCTTGAGCGAAATAGCGAAAGCACAAAAAGCAGCAAAGGCTTGGTTTTGTCTTGGCACAAGGCTCGGTAAAATGCAGCACCTTTTACTGGAAGCACGTCATGACACAAAACCAAGCCCTCACCCCGGCGGCAGAAGCTGCCATTTTGGCGGAAGCCCTCCCCTACATTAAGCGTTTCCACGGTAAAACCATCGTTGTCAAATATGGCGGCAATGCCATGACCGACGAGCATTTAAAGCGTTGTTTTGCCCGCGATGTGGTACTGCTAAAACTGGTTGGTATGAATGTGGTCGTGGTGCATGGCGGCGGCCCGCAAATTGAAAATATGCTGTCCCGCGTTGGCAAAGAAGGCCACTTTATTCAAGGGATGCGTGTCACCGATGCCGAAACCATGGAAATCGTCGAAATGGTTTTAGGTGGGCAAGTTAACAAAGATGTGGTTAACCTCATCAATGGTGC
The DNA here is from genome assembly GCA_964578025.1 of uncultured Rhodocyclaceae bacterium. GTDB lineage: Bacteria > Pseudomonadota > Gammaproteobacteria > Burkholderiales > Rhodocyclaceae > CAZOBT01. Next base: position 5,448 of record CAZOBT010000113.1, read on the forward strand.
AGGCGGTCATGCCGTGGGTTTAACAGGTAAAGACAATAACTTTATCCGCGCCCAAAAATTACTGCTACCCAATAAAGACAATCCCGCCGAAGGCATTGATGTGGGGCAAGTCGGCGACATTACCCAAGTCGATCCGAAACTGATCCGCCATTTAGAAGATGGGGGCTTCATTCCCGTTATCGCCCCAATTGGCGTAGGCAAAGATGGCGAAACCTACAACATCAATGCCGATGTGGTCGCAGGCAAAATCGCCGAAATCTTAAAAGCCGAAAAGCTGGTACTCCTGACCAATACCCCCGGTGTGTTGGACAAAGCCGGGGAGTTGATTACCGGCATTACCCCCAAGCAAATTGATGACATGGTGGAAGACGGCACTTTGTCCGGCGGCATGTTGCCAAAAATTGGTTCTGCCTTAGATGCGGCACGCAATGGCGTAAAGAGCGTGCACATCATCGACGGTCGCGTTGAACACGCCCTGCTCTTAGAAATCCTCACCGATCACGGTGTCGGCACAATGATTAAGAGCCACTAAGCCACATTTCTGCCCAAGCAATAAAGCCAAGGAGAGCCAAGCCACCACCGCTCTCCTTTCTTTTGCCCAAACCTAGCGTTAGCCTGACTCATAGGACACCTTATCTGCTCTTGGTGCGAGACTCAAATCGCATGAGCACATGTGCCGCCATTCCCTTCGCCAGTTCTTCCTCACCAAAGAACACCGTACCGAACTGGTTTTGGCGAAGCAGTTCAGACTCAGATTCGCTATGTGTACGTATAAGAATTTCTATATCAGGGTTCAGTGCCTTTGCCGTCTCAACCATTTGACGGACATTGATGGGGTCGGGGCAGGCAATGACCAACATCGCTGCATTGGCGATATGTGCCTGAATCAGGACAGCAGGTTCAGCAGCATCTCCAGCAACAGCAGGAGTACCCGCCTTGCGCAACCCTTCTACTATCTCCCGGTTTTGTTCGGCAATGACATAAGGAATATCTTGTTCCATCAAAGATGCAGCAATTCGTTGACCGACACGACCATAACCAATGAGCACAATCTGCTTTTCTAAGAACTTGCGTTCCGTAGTTGTTGGTAGTTCGGCAAAAGGCTCTTCGCGCTGTTCCAACTTGCGAGCAAGTGCCGATCTGTCCAATGCCCATTTGCGTAAAGGCTCAATGGCTGAAAACATCAACGGATTGAGTGCAATAGAAAACAATGCCCCAGCAAGAATCAAACTCATCCCATCCGCAGTCATCAAGCCAAGTGCCTGACCCAACCCTGCCACAATGAAAGAAAATTCCCCGATCTGGGCAAGGCTAGCCGCAACAGTCAATGCTGTATTCAACGGGTATCTAAAAGAAAGTACTAGGAAGAATGCTGCAAGTGTTTTGCCAAGCATGATGATGCTCAATACGCCGAGAACCTGTAACGGCTTTTCGATCAACACATCCGGCTGGAACAACATCCCGACAGAGACAAAGAACAACACCGAAAATGCATCACGAAGTGGTAGCGATTCTTGGGCGGCACGATGACTGAGCTCCGACTCGCGCATAACCATCCCAGCAAAAAAAGCTCCTAGCGCAAAAGAAACATTGAACAATTTAGCCGCACCAAATGCTATGCCAATGGCGGCAGCAACGACTGACAAAGTGAATAATTCCCTTGAACCCGTACCAGCGACTTGCCAAAGCAGCCAGGGAACAACTCGCCGTCCGACAATCATCATTAAACCGATGAATGCGCCAACTTGCAGCAATGTTTTAGCAATAGTGATCCAGACTGCTTCGTTACCTGCCGAGACAGTGGCAGCTCCCCCCATGAGGGTAGCTACCGTATGCACACATTCCAATCGATTAAGGTGTTAA
>CAZOBT010000114.1:0-7298 GCA_964578025.1 uncultured Rhodocyclaceae bacterium
GGCGCGCGCGTGGAGTACGCGCGGGTTGAACGACTGGCGCGGCGGGACGACGGGTAACAATGTTGACCGCCCCGGATAAGGCTTCGGGTGCGGTTAAGCTAGCCCCTGCGCCGCGTGAAATATCAATGCGTTCAATCCCCCCCAAACTGACGCTATCTAAGCCATAGGCCGAGGACACCGAAGAGAAGATTGGGATGCCGTCGATCATCAAAGTGGTAAAGCGTCCGGGCAGATTGTTCAAGACAATGTTGCGCACGCTACAAATCGAACATTCGGCTTGCATGGCGACACCGGGTTTTTTGTCTAAAACCTCGGTAAGCATGGTAGCCCCAGCTTTTTCAATTTCGCGGCTGCTCATGCTTTCGGTGGCAATGATTTCGTCACGCAACAGGCTTTGCCCCCCTTGAAACTTGCTGCGTCCACCACTCGCCCCACCAGAGACGGTAATTTCCGCTAGTTCTTTATCAGCCGCAACAACGGTTGTGGCATAGGGAAGTAAAGCAACCGCCAGCGCGAGCGCGAGGCGGGTTTTTTGAGTGTGCAACATCAACATATTAATTTCCGGCCTTTTCCGGCTCAGTGGCAAAGGCTACTTTGTTTAGACCAGCTTGATGTGCGGCAGCAAGAAACTTCGCCACATATTCATAAGCAGTTTTGCTATCGGCGCGTAAATGGATTTCAGGCTGCGGCTGAGTTTGCCCCGCCGCTTCTAAGCGTCCTCCTAAGGACTCACGGCTAATCACTTCCCGATTCCAATACAGCTTGCCTTCGGCATCAATCGAGACATTGACATGCACAGGCTTGGTGTCATTCGGTTGGCTAGTGGCTTTGGGTAAATCCAATTTCACTGCATGGTTAATGACTGGGACGGTAATGATGAAAATAATCAGCAATACCAACATCACATCGACCAAGGGAGTCATGTTGATTTCTGACATGACTTCATCATCATCGTCAAAATCGCTGGTTTGAAACGACATGGCTTGCCTCCTTATTGATTGTGAAGAGGATTGCCAGCGGCAGTCGTACCCAAACTACGTACCGGCTTGCCTAAAACAAGGTAGGCATGGAGGTCATGCGCAAAATGTTTTAATTTGGCGAGCACGCCTTTATTGCCGCGCACCAAGGCGTTGTAGCCAAGCACGGCTGGAATGGCGACGGCTAAACCGAGTGCGGTCATGACTAAGGATTCCCCAACGGGGCCAGCCACTTTATCAATACTCGCTTGCCCACTGGCACTAATGCCAATCAGCGCGTGGTAAATCCCCCACACCGTGCCAAACAAACCAATAAACGGTGCAGTACTGCCCACCGAAGCCAGAATCGACAAACCACCTTGCAAACGTCCGGTCGTTTCTTCAATCGACTGGCGTAAGCAGCTATTTAACCAATCCGACAAATTCAATACGCCATGTAATTCATTATGGTTATCAGCATGATGCAAACTCGCTTCATTGCCGCGACTAACTAATTGGTAAAACGGGTTGTCCTCCCCCGCTTCCAACATACTTACGCCTTGTTCATAACTGGTAGCGTGCCAAAAGCCTTTCGCTGCTGCGACATGCTTACGCAAGCGCAGCAAATTCCAGCCTTTGATAAAAATCACGCTCCACGAAACAATGGACATCACCAGCAAAATAATGGCAACGACATGAATCACCCCATCGCTTTGCGCCCATAAGTGGCTAATCCCGTAAACATTGTCGTTCATGATAAAAATCCTTTAAAAATAAATGAATAAATTAAATTAGATTAAATTCGATGCAATTAAAACGGCTCAATCAAGCTTGAAGTTAATCGGTACGTTAACGCTGGCTGTTACCGCTTGATCCCCTTGTTTCGCCGGGACAAATCGCCATTTTTCAACGGCAGCAATCGCAGCATCATCCAAACGCGGGAAGCCACTGCTTTTGGCAATGGAGACTTCCTTGGGCAAGCCATCTGCGCCAACTACCACATGCAGGAGCACTTTGCCTTGTTCATTCATCCGCCGTGAAATTGGTGGATACGGTGGGGCGGGATTATTTAAATACGCAGCATCAAAACGGGGGGCGGAAGGTGGAGCGGGAGGAGCTGGCGTGTGGTTCGCCACTACGGGTGGGGCTGGGGGAGCAGGTGGATTGGGTGGATTAGGGGCAATCGCTGGTGCGTCTGGAGCTGGCGCGGTTGTTACCGTTTTACTGACCATTGGCGTTGGTGTCGGTGCAACAGTCGTGGGAGTGGATGTTGGTGTTTTTACTGGCTCAGTTTTATCTGGCGGTGCAACAACGGGCAAAGGCATGGGCAACAAAATCGTGGCGGTCATTTCGGCGACCGGTGGTTTTGCCTGTTCGGGATGGGGTTGTAAAAGCCAAATCAAGCCCAGGCTATGCAAAACCACGACAAGGGCAATAAAGCCCCATTGTCGAGAACTCAATAAACCACGCAAAGCAGACTCCTTTCTCTTTCTTCAGCCAATTCAGCCAAAACGCCGCTGAAGAAAAGCCCTAAATAGTGTGTGACTTTTCTTAATGATAACGATTCTCAAAAACAAGTCAAGTATTGCATTGCAGCAAATAAACGATAATAATTCTCAATTGCAAATATTACCCCCCAATTTCTGTCGGTTTTATACTTTTTGGAATAGCCATGACAACAATCCACTTTTCCCCGATACCGTCTGTCCTGCCAGCGTTACCCGCTTCACAAACCGCTAAGACAGCTAAGCGAGAAAGCCCTTTACTCCCGCTAGGCGCAGCAATGTTTTCTGGGGCGTTATTTGTTAGTGGTAATGGCTATGCCGCCGCAGCAACCCCTGAAGCCACCTTAGAAACCATTACGGTGAAAGCGAAAACTGAGCAAAAACAAGATGGGGCAAAAGCCACAATGACGCGGGTAGGCAAAATTGCGCAAGACCCGCATGACGTACCCCAAGCCATTACCACCGTCACACGTAGTGTGATTGAAGAACAACAGGCCGGATCATTACGTGAAGCCTTGCGCAATGTGGCAGGATTGTCGTTTAACGCCGCCGAAGGTGGGCGTTCTGGTGACAATATGATGTTGCGTGGGTTTTATACCTTTGGTGATATGTATTTAGATGGTGTGCGTGATACGGCGCAATACAACCGTGAGTTGTTTAACCTTGAACAAGTCGATGTCTTACGCGGTGCTGCAGCGATGTTGTTTGGGCGGGGACAAGCTGGCGGGGTGATTAACCAAGTCAGTAAAACGCCCTCCCTGTATGGTGAGAGCAAAATCAGTGCCGCCGTTGGCACACAGGAATATCAAGAAATCAAAGCCGATATTAACCACCGCCTTGGTGACACGACTGCCTTGCGCATTAACTTTATGAATCGTGATGAAGGCAGTTGGCGTAAAAACCCTGTGACAGGTACGACCCCTGAAATTCATCGTACTGGGTTTGCCCCTAGCCTCGCGTTTGGCTTAGGTACAGAACACGAAATTACCTTAAGTCATTTGTACCTAAAAACGGCAGATCGCCCCGATTATGGTGTGCCATTTAATGGCACGACCAAGCGTGTTAATACCTTGTTCCCGGCAAGCAGCTATTGGGGCATTGCAGGTACATTTGATGACAGTACGACCAATATCAGTACCGCCAGCCATTTATGGCGCATTGCACCAGGGACGGAACTCAGTACCAAAATCCGCCAAGCGAATTATCAACGTAGCTATTGGGCCGGTGCGCCTGGTACTGCCGCCAACTTTGCTACCGGAGGCAGTGCAAAAACACGGCAAACCGACACCGATAATTTAAGTATTCAAAGCGACTTTAGTACGCATTTCAAGGCATTTGGGATGCGCCATGAATTATTGATTGGCGGCGAATATCTGCATGAAAAAGCGGAACGTTGGAATTTAGCGAACCTCAACAACGCTGGGGCGTATTACAAAGGCGTGGTTGGCTTTACCAATAGCACCGGGCAGTTAATGGATACCCGCCCAGTCAATCGCTATAGCGGTGATACCTATAGTGCGTATATTCAAGACACCGTGGAGTTCTTGCCACATTGGAAGGCAACACTCGGGGTACGGCGGGATGATATGAAATCGGATTATGTGGCTCTGAGCCAGAATGCGACTACCCGTGCCATTACCCAAAGTAACTATAGCGGTAACTTTAAAGAAAACAGCTATCGGGCGGGGGTGTCATGGCAACCCAATGATGAAGCGCATTACTACCTAAGCTGGAGCGATTCGTTTAGCCCGACGGCGGATTTATACCAACTTGCCGGGGCGCAATATCCGGCTGAACGCAGCAAAGTCAGTGAAATTGGGGCGAAATGGCAGTTTTTTGAGGGCGATTTAGCCTTCCGTACCGCCTTGTACCAAGCCGATAAAGTTTGGGAGCGTAATACCGATCTTGAATCGACCGCTGCGATTTTGACCAAAAAACGCCAAACACGCGGCATCGAATTTGAGCTTGCCGGACGCATTAACCCCCGTTGGGAGGTATTTGCTGGGGTTTCCTTCATGGATCCGATCATCAAAGAAGTTACTCCCGGTGCAAACCCCAACTTTGTTGGGCAAACGGCACGTAACTCACCGAAAATGACCGGGAATTTATGGACAACTTACCAAGTCGGTCATGGCTGGAAAGTGGGAGCGGGTTTAGAAGCAAAGAGCAAACGCTTTGGTTATGTACCATCTAGCACGGTGGTGGCGGCGTTTGACCCCAATACGATTGCTGGCTATGTGCGTTGGGATGCGATGGTGGCCTACGAACAGCCGAAATACACCGTTAAGCTGAACATACAAAACATGTTTAACAAGGTGTATTACGACGCGCTGTATGACAACGGTGGCTTTACTGTCCCCGGTTTAGGCCGTCGCATTATTTTAAGTACCGATTACAAATTCTAGAAAGGCCGCCACATGCTCGTGACCATTGACAATGTACTTACGCCAGAGGAGTTGGCTAGGGCGCGAGCCTTGTTGCACGCCTCTACGTGGGACGAAGGCCAGCTCAGTGCTGGCTTACAAGCCGCACAAGTCAAAAAGAATCGCCAACTGAGCGAACACGCCGCCCATTTACCGGAATTGCGGCAACTGATTCTGCACGCCTTGGGGCGCAGCGCCTTATTTTTTACGGCGGCGTTACCGCTAAAAATCCTCCCACCTTTTTTCAATTCCTATACTGGGGCAGCGAATCATTACGGTTTTCATACCGACAATGCCATGCGCAAATTGCCCGATGGCAGTGGCTATGTCCGTGCTGATGTGTCGGCAACGGTATTTTTAAGCGAACCCGAAGAGTACGAAGGGGGGGTGTTAACCATTGAAGACACCTTTGGGCGACATGGGGTAAAACTGAAGGCGGGCAGCATGGTGGTCTACCCCTCACACTCCATCCATGAGGTTTCCCCTGTCACCAAGGGCGAACGTTTGGCCTGTTTTATGTTTATGCAAAGCATGGTGCGCGACGCAGGCCAACGCCGTTTACTCTTTGACATGGACATGGCCTTACTTGATCTCCGCCAACAACACGGCGACACCGAAGCCATCGTCCGCCTCACCGGGTGCTATCACAACCTACTACGGCAATGGGCAGAGAGCTGACTTGCGGTAGCGGTCAAGGTAAAAATCATAGACCAAATAAAAAACTGCCAGACTTAGCATGTCTATCATGCTTTATCTGGCAGTTTTTAGATTTAGACCAAATCAGTCAAATCAAACTAAAACAGGCTGACTTACGCGATCATCCCTGCGCCGATGGTGTTGTTGGTGCTTTCGTCGATGATGATGAATGCGCCGGTGCCACGGTTGTCGGTGTAGGGGTCGGTGAAGAGCGGTTGCGCCAGTTTGAAGCTCACGCGGGCGATGTCGTTCATGGCTAATTTTTCTGCCGCGACCTGCTCCAGCGTATTCACATCTAAGCGGTAAGCAATATTGGCGACCTTGGCCTTGGTTTCGCGGGTGGTGTGGCGAATCAAGTAGGTGCGGGCGCGATCCATTGGCGTTTCGGCTAACCAACACACCATCGCTTCAATTTGCTTGGTTTGCGTTGGCAACTCGCTGGTTTTGACAATCATGTCACCGCGAGAAATATCAATCTCATCTGCCAATAACAGCGTTACCGATTGCTCTGTCACCGCCGTATTTAAGGCTTGCCCGCCCAATTCAATCGCTTTCACCGTGGTTGTTAAACCTGAGGGCAGGATGGTGACTTCGTTACCAACATCGATGCTGCCGGATTCAACCCGCCCCATAAAGCCACGGTAATCATGCAAATCGGGGTTGGCAGAATCTTGCGGGCGGCAGACAAATTGCACGGGGAAACGGAACGGCTCGGCGTGTTCGCTATGCGCCGCCGGGGCGGCTTCAAGGATTTCCAACAAGGTTGGGCCGTCATACCAAGCCAAACGCTCGCCCCGATCGACCACCATATCGCCATTCAAAGCGGATAAAGGAATGAAACGCACATCCTCAATCCCCAGTTGCGCGGCGAAGGCAAGGTAATCGGCTTTGATTTTTTCAAAGACGGCTTGATCGTAATCGACCAAATCCATTTTGTTCACCGCCACCAACAAGTGCGGGATATTCACCAAGGAGGCCAAATACGAATGGCGGCGCGTTTGCGTTAGTACGCCTTTACGCGCATCAATCAAAATAATCGCCAAGTTAGCGGTCGAAGCCGCCGTCACCATATTGCGCGTGTATTGTTCATGACCGGGTGCGTCGGCAATGATGTATTTGCGCGTTCCGGTAGAAAAATAACGGTAGGCCACGTCAATGGTAATGCCTTGTTCGCGCTCGGCTTGCAAACCATCTGTAAGCAGCGACAAATCCACGGCTTCCATACCGCGTTTTTGTGAGGTGCGTTCAATCGCACTCAGGGTATCGGCCAGAATGGTTTTGGTGTCATACAACAAACGCCCGATCAGGGTGCTTTTGCCATCGTCGACACTGCCGCAGGTGAGAAAGCGTAACAGGCCGTGATCTTCAATCTGAGGAGTCGACATTAGAAATATCCTTCTTTTTTACGTTGTTCCATTGAGGCTTCAGAAGTCTGGTCGTCCAGACGGGTCGCGCCACGTTCAGTAATGGTCGTTGTGGCGGTTTCCAGCACAATTTTTGCGACGTTATCGGCATCGGATTCCACCGGAGCGGTACACGAAATGTCGCCCACGGTGCGGAAACGCACTTGTTTTTCAATAATTTCTTCGCCGGGTTTGGGCAAATTGGTGAGTTCCCCCGACATTAACGGCACATTCACCGGCACAATCGCCCCTTGGCGGATCACGACCGGGCGGGTGTGGGCAAAGTAAATGCTGGGTAATTCCAAGCCTTCGCGT
>CAZOBT010000115.1:0-1492 GCA_964578025.1 uncultured Rhodocyclaceae bacterium
GGCGTGGATGAAAACCTCAACGCGCCGGGCATGTATTTTGAGCCATTGAGTTTTGAAACCTGCTGCAATACCCCCTGTCATGGCGACAACCCCGACGCACCGCCCAATCGCTTCTATGCTTATGGGGTAGTAGGGCGTTTGGCCTGTTTAGCGGCGGCGGTTGAGTTAGAACGCACCTTAGATGCAATGGACATAGCAACAGCGGTTGGCACAGTTCCTGCGGTATAAGTACGCTGTTTCACCTTAATTTCCTTTGCTGTGTTCTAAGGTAAATTCTTATGCGTACTGCCCATTCGTTAAATCTGCGCCCGTCTAATTTGGTCTATTTTCTGTTAGGTAAGTACCAACGTGCTTCATGGCCTAATTTTTTATTTGGTCTATTATTTGCCGCCTTGGGTGTGGTGACTTGCTTGACGCTTACTGCGTGCCAACCGGCAACGATTCAACAGCAGGAATCCTACGTGTTTGGGACACGGGTTGAGGTCTTGGTGGTGAGCGAGCAGCCGGAGCAGGCGCGGCAAGCGATGGCGGCGGTATTGCGGGAATTTGACCGTCTGCATCGTACCTACCATGCGTGGCAAGATTCTGAGCTTAGTCGTTTGAACGCCCAAATTGCCGCTGGCAAACAACGCATTCCGGTCAACCCCGAGTTGCGCGATTTTATTGTGCAAGCCCAAGCGGTGAGCGCGGCGAGTCAGCGTTTGTTTGATCCGGGGATTGGTAAATTGATTGCCCTATGGGGCTTTCAAGCCGATGAGTTTGCCGCAAAATTGCCTGATCCCAATGTCCTTGCGCCGTGGCACAAAAAATGGGTTGGCATTGGCAACTTACGCCTTGATGGGGTGTATGTTTCAAGCGATACGCCAGACGTGGCCTTGGATTTTGGTGGCTATCTCAAAGGCGTGGCCTTAGATCGGGCGGCAACAATCTTGCGGCAACAAGGCATTCATAACGCGCTAATCAATATCGGCGGCAACATCATGGCCTTGGGCAGCAAAAATGGCACACCGTGGAAAGTGGGCATTCAACATCCGCGCCAGCCCGGCCCAATCGCCACACTCAGCCTCAACGATGGTGAGGCAATTGGCACCTCTGGCGATTACCAACGCTTTTTTGAACTGGATGGCAAACGCTATTGCCATTTGCTTGATCCACGTAAAGCCGCTCCAGTGCACCATACGCAAGCGGTCACGATTTTGATCCCAGCAGGGGATCAAGCGGGTACTCGTTCGGATGCTTACTCCAAACCGATTTTTATCGCTGGGGCAGACAACTGGCCTGCCTTAGCGAAAACACTTGGCTTGAGCCATGTCTTACGCATTGATGCCGAGGGTAAGGTGCAAGCGACCCCAGCAATGGTGGAACGCCTGAAATTTAGCAGCGATACCCCAGTACAGCGGATTGAGCCATAGCAGCCAGTTGCGCATTTGCCGAGTAGAATAGACGCTCTTTTTTGCTGTCGTTTGGTGTATTCCATGATCGGCCTTTTTCT
>CAZOBT010000115.1:1592-7254 GCA_964578025.1 uncultured Rhodocyclaceae bacterium
CTCCGCGCCTTGTACTACCGCGAAAAAGGCATGGAAACCCTATTACAAAAAGCCATCAGTGGTGGTCGGGATGGCGTATTAAATATGACAAAGGATGTATAAATGCCCCGCGTAGAAACTCAAATTATTAACAAACTTGGCCTGCACGCCCGTGCTTCCGCCAAGCTCACCCAATTGGCTGGGAAATTTCCCTGCGAAGTGTGGATTGAAAAAGGCACACGCCGCGTCAACGCCAAAAGCATTATGGGCGTAATGATGTTGGCGGCGGGTAAAGGGACGACCGTTACCTTAGAAACCCAAGGGGCATCCGAACAAGAAGCGATGGACGCACTGTTGGCCTTGATTGCAGATTACTTTGGTGAAGGGGAATAAATCGATGAGTTTTACCCTGCACGGTTTGGGCGTTTCGAGCGGCATTGCCATTGGGCGTGCCATGTTGATTTCTCATGCGACGCTGGAAGTGGCGCATTTGACCATTCCAGCGCGTTTAGTCGAGGCCGAAATTGAACGCTTAGAACGCGCTTGCCAAACCGTGCGCGATGAACTCCATGCGATGAAGGAAGCGGCAGAACATGCCCCCGCCGAACTGACCGCGTTTATTGACCTTCATGCCATGTTCTTGGATGACCCCGAACTGGTTGATGTACCAAAAACCCTGATCCGTGAACGGCGGTGTAATGCTGAATGGGCATTGGTACAACAAATGGAGCATCTGGTTGAACAGTTTGAACAATTTGACGATACCTATTTGCGTGAACGTAAATACGATGTCGTACAAGTGGTTGAGCGGATCATTAAAGAATTAACTGGGCATGAAAGCCGCCCTTTGCCAAAGGCAAAAGGGGTGAAAGAAGAGCATTTAATTATCGTTGCCCATGATCTCTCCCCCGCCGATGTGATTGCCTTTAAAGAACATCGTTTCGCTTCGTTTATTACCGATGTGGGTGGCGCGACCTCGCATACGGCGATTGTGGCGCGGAGTATGGGGATTCCGGCAATTGTTGGCTTAGACAATGCCCGTGCTTTGATCCGCGACGGCGAACAGATTGTGGTGGATGGGCGGCGTGGGGTGGTGATTGTTAATCCCGATGCGCCGATTTTGGAGGAATACCGCCTGCGCAAAGAGCAATTAGAACTCGAACGCTCTAAGCTCAAACGCCTCAAAAAAGCCCCGACACAAACTTTAGACAGCATCCCCGTGCAACTGCTGGCGAATATCGAATTGCCCAGTGATGCCAAAGACGCGATTGAGCAAGGCGCGGATGGCGTGGGGCTGTTCCGTACCGAATTTCTCTTCCTTGGGCGTGGCGACATGCCGAGCGAAGAAGAGCAATTCCAAGCCTATCTGCAAGTCGTTAAAACGATGGAAGGCCGCCCAGTGGTAATTCGTACCTTTGACTTAGGGGGCGATAAAACGGTCAGTACCATGCGCACGCAAACCAACCCAGCCTTGGGGCGGCGGGCGATTCGTTTGTCTTTATCCGAACCTCGGATGTTCCAAACGCAACTGCGTGCAATTTTGCGGGCTTCGCATTATGGCAAGATCAAAATCTTGATCCCGATGCTGTCACATGCGCACGAAATTGAAGCGACATTGAACGCGGTGGAACTCGCGAAAGCCAGTTTGCGTAAAGAAAATCAGCCATTCGATGAAGCTATTCCCGTTGGCGGCATGATCGAAATTCCAGCAGCGGCCTTATCGGTGAGTATGTTCTTACGCCGCTTGCAGTTTTTGTCGATTGGCACGAATGACTTGATTCAATACACCTTGGCGATTGACCGGACAGACGAACAAGTCGCACATTTGTATGATCCCCTCCACCCGGCGGTGCTAATGCTGCTGGCACATACGATCAGCATGGCGGATAAAGCGGAAATTCCGGTCTCGGTGTGTGGCGAAATGGCGGGGCATCCTAAATTTACGCGCTTGTTACTGGGCATGGGGTTACGCATTTTTTCGATGCACCCGCAGCAAATCTTAGAAGTTAAAAACCAAGTCTTAAAAGCCGATACCAACGAGCTTACACCAACGGTACGCAAGATTTTGCGCTTAGACGAGCCTGCAAAGATTCATGAAGCCTTAGAAAAAATTAACGAGCGGCGGACACATGCCTAGGCGGTGTGTGTTTACGGCTTATTTTTTGACTTAACTCACTTATTTATTCATACCACTATGATGAAACGTGTTTTGTTAGTTCTCGCGCTGGCTCTTCCCGCATTAAGCTTTGCGGCAGATGTGAAAGAGCCGAGTTTAGATGGCGAAATCAATCTGCCCAATTACCCTGCCAAAGGCAAAGCCTATGCTCCACCTCCCGCCGATTATGCGGGGACGGCAGTGGCTCAAGGTAAGGGCAAAAAAATGAGTAAACAGGAAAAACACGAAGCCCGACAACAAGGCCGTGATTTACGCCCCTGTTTGCGTCATGGCAAAAATAAGGCCGTCGCTAACTGCGCCCGCTTTCCTAACGGACAAAAAGATTTGCACCGCGAACCCGTTGGCAAGCATGAAAAACATAAGGGTAAAGACAAGGTAAAAGCCGAAAAGGCAGTAAAGCCTGGAAAGCCCACGGGTGCAAAAGCCAGTGCGAGTACGAGCAATAAACGTAAGCACAAATAAGCTTAAGTCCTGAACGTACTTAAGCACTTAAGCGTTAAAAAAAAGGGCAAAAAAAACAACGGGGGGAGGGGAATCCACCCGTTGTTGAGACCTACCACTAAACCCGACTCACTCATTTCGGGCCAGCAGCAGCTTGCGGTAGGAAAACCTTTAGCTCTGCTTTTGCTTTTATTGTCAGTACATCAGGCAGGGCGTGCTACATAGCCACCAAACCACACAGCCTGACTTACTTCACTTGTTTGCTTTTGTTGTGTTTTGCCACCATCTGCCTCATTGTCAAAACACAATACCAAACCACCTTCGCTGACTGTATAGGCCGAAACTGAGGTGTTATCAGTTTCTTGTTGCTCCTGTGTCAGAGCGGAGCATACACCTTTAACAAAAGTGCGAAACATTTTTAGTTACCTCAATTTGTTAGTGTTGAGACAATTAAAATTTATCGTCGCATTTTGGTCAATATTCGACATTTTGCAATTTGTTGAATATTTGTGCAATTGTATATCGCAATTTACACATTTTTCCAGAGCAAGGATGTTTTATGTCTCCCATTTCCTCGTCACCAGATAGTGCACGCCCTCTTGCGTTTGTCTTGTTATTTGCTGCCCTGATCGTATGCGTTGCGATGGGGATTCGTCATACGTTTGGTTTGTTTCTGACCCCATTAAGTCAAAGTAATGGTTGGAGTCGCGAGGTCTTTTCCTTTGCGATTGCCGCACAAAACCTCGTATGGGGGGCGGCACAGCCGTTTGCAGGTTTGTTAGCCGATCGGTTTGGGGCGCGGCGAGTGCTATGGGCAGCCAGTGTGTTCTATATGTTGGGTTTGCTAGGAATGGCTTATGCCACCACAGGCACAGGGTTTGCCGCCAGTGCGGGTCTTTTGATTGGGCTGGCACAAAGCGGGTGCACCTATAGCGTGGTGTTTTCGGCAATGGGCAAACTTTTACCGCGTGAGCAGCAAAGCTGGGCAATGGGCTTAGTGGCGGCGGCAGGTTCGTTTGGACAATTTTTAATGGTGCCAGTTGGTGCCAGTCTGATTGAACATGTTGGCGCGATACAAACACTTTTGGTCTTTTCTGGAATTGCCTTGTTAATCATCCCTTGTGGCACAGCTTTGACATTTGGTCTAGCAGCAGGGGCGGCCAGTGCTGGACAAACAGCCAGTGCGGCGATTCGTCAAGCAATGGCTGAAAAAAGCTTTTTGCTTTTAATGGCTTCCTATTTTGTTTGTGGTTTCCAAGTGGTGTTTATCGGTGTGCATTTCCCCAGTTATTTACTGGATAAAGGCTTGTCAGGAAATGTGGGGATGACGGCACTTGCCTTAATCGGTTTATTTAATATCTTTGGTACGTATTCGGTGGGCTATTTGGGGGGGCGTTATCCCAAACGTTACCTGCTTGCCGGAATCTACTTTTTACGTAGTGTCACAATTAGCCTTTTCTTATTTTTACCGTTAAGTGCAAGCTCTGTGTATGTGTTTGCAGCGGTAATGGGATTCTTGTGGTTATCTACTGTACCGCCCACCAATGCGATTGTGGCACAGGTGTTTGGTACGCGCTTTCTTGGTATGCTCTCTGGCCTCGTGTTTTTCAGTCACCAAGTCGGCAGTTTTTTAGGGGTATGGGCAGGTGGTCGAGTGTTTGATGCCACTGGTGCATACGATGTCGTGTGGGGCATTTGTATCGCGCTTGGGGTTATTGCTGCCGCCTTATGCTTGCCTGTTGATGAACGGAGTCTGGAACACCGGGGTTAAATTATAGTTATTTGTTAAATTTGCATTAAATTGACTTAATTGCTAAAAACTTTGCGTAATTAGTAATGTTAGTCTCTGCTGCGGTCACAAATACGTTTCAGTGTCGCAGTAGGTTGGTGCATCACAAACAAAGACAAAACATACCAAGTGATCCACAGTGATCTAAACCAAGAAAGGACGAACTTATGGCATACAGCATTACTGAAATGAGCGTAGGGCAAACGGCTTCTACGAGCAAAACGATTACCGAAGCCGATATTTTGTTGTTCTCGGCTGTTTCAACCGATATTAACCCTGCACACATTGACGAGGAGTATTCCAAAACTACCATTTTTGGTGGTCGGATTGCTCATGGCATGTTGTCAGCAGGGTTGATCTCTGCCGTATTAGCCAACCAACTGCCTGGAGCTGGCACGATCTACGTTGGGCAAACCTTGAAATTTAAAGCCCCAGTAAAAGCGGGTGATACCGTGACTGCTACAGTCACAGTCAAGGAATTAAATGTGGAACGTAATCGTGTCATCTTAGACACCGTGTGTCGCGTCAATGGCAAAGTGGTGATCGAAGGTGAAGCAACCATGATGCCGCCGAAAAAAGGCTAAGGAAGCTTTACCGTAAGCCCGCTGTTTGGCCCTTGAATACTTGATTTGATCTTCGTATTTTGGGGCCAGTTCTTTGTAAACGTTACTGATCAATTTTGCTTTATTTGCTTTAGGAGAAGTTGCAGTGCCATTTACGCTTCCTGCCTTTTTGCGCCTTGACCGTTTTAAGAACAAAGGGGCAAGCAGTAATAGCAGCAGTGGGCAAGCTGGGTGCATTGCAATTTACGCGGCAGGAGGGCAGCTTTTTTTTATTCAAGGTGAACGTCGACAAGAAGAAAATCCCCGTATCCGTTTGCTACATCAGTGTGATGTGAGTCCTTCCTTTAATGATGTTGTGCCACCGTTAAAAAAGAATTTGGGTTTAGCCAATGCCCATGTAACAACGGTTCTCCCCGGTGGGGCATATCAACTCGTAGTAATCGAAACACCCACCGTGCCACGAGAAGAATGGAAAGATGCGTTACGTTGGGAAGTGAAGGATTTGGTTGATTGGCCAGAAGAAGAAATCCTGTTTGATGTTTTAGATATTCCGACAGCTGAATATGCCCCAACACGTACTAAACAATGCTATCTGGTCGCTACGCAACGTAGTACGTTAAGTGATCGTTTTGGTGAGTCATTACTTGATCCTAAATTACTGAATTCGATCGATATTCCTGAAATGGCACAGCGTAATCTGGCCGCGCTCTATGA
>CAZOBT010000116.1:0-7253 GCA_964578025.1 uncultured Rhodocyclaceae bacterium
GACTTTACTTTATCTCGCGAATCACTGGAGAGTACCAATCATGGCGCGTGTATGCCAAGTGACGGGGAAGTCCCCGATGGTTGGGAATAACGTTTCCCACGCTAACAACAAAACCAAACGCCGTTTCCTGCCTAACTTGCAGTATCGTCGTTTCTGGGTTGAATCTGAAAACCGTTGGGTTCGCTTGCGCGTATCCAATGCTGGTCTGCGTACCATCGACAAAAATGGCATTGATGTCGTTTTAGCCGATTTGCGTGCTCGCGGCGAAATCTAATTAAGCGGAGATTGACATGGCCAAAGGCGGACGTGAAAAGATCAAGCTCGAATCCACTGCTGGTACGGGCCACTTCTATACGACAACCAAGAACAAGCGTACTACGCCTCAAAAGTTGGAGTTCATGAAGTACGACCCCAAAGCACGCAAGCATGTTGCTTACAAAGAAATCAAACTGAAGTAAGTAACAAGCAACGCGCTGGAATTCGTAGCAGTATCGAAATTCCCCAGCAGTTTAGTCTGCAAATAAAAAGCCTTCTAACTTAGAAGGCTTTTTGTTTTGTGTCTTAAGTCTTAAGCTCCGCGCAAGAGTCGTTCCTCGGCTTGTGCTAATGCTTCTGGTGCGCCAAGCAAAACAATAACATCGCCAGCAGTTAAACGAGTTTCTGGCGCAGGCTCAACCGCACGAATCCCACGACGGCGAATCGCACTAACATCTACACCAAGCTCAAGTAGAGCTAATTCGGCAATGCTTTTCCTATCGGCATAAGCACCTTCTGGCAAGGCAACAGAATGTAGGCGTGCTTGTAATGATTCATGAATATCTTCGTCGTCAGACATGCCACGGAAGAACCCTCTTAAGAATTCATAACGCTGGCTACGAATTTCCCGCAAGCGCCGCAATACCCGATTTAAGGGGATTCCCACCAAAACCAAGGCATGAGAGGCCAGCATCAAGCTGGCCTCTAAGGATTCAGGAACGACTTCGGTAGCACCTGCTTGGGTGAGTTTGTCCATGTTCTGTTCATCTAATGTACGCACAATCACAGGCAATTCGGGGCGTACTTCATGGGCATGGTGAATAATTTTTTCAGCCGCACTTAATTCCGTCACGGCAACAATAACGACGCTGGCACGGCCTAGACCTGCTGCTACCAAGCTCTCTTTCCGGGTAGCATCGCCATATACTACGTTTTCACCTGCCGCTGCGGCTTCACGCACTCGATCAGGATCAAGGTCAAGGGCAACATATTCAACCCCTTCTTGTACCAAGAAACGTGCTAAATACTGCCCACTACGCCCATAACCACAGATGATGGCGTGCTTCTCGTTTTGCATACTCTGTACGGCAATTTGGGTAAGCTGCATAGAGCGTAATAGCCATTCGCTGGCGACAAAGCGTAAGACAATTTTTTCGCTGAAATGCACAATGATCGGAGCAACCAACATCGAGAGTACTAATGCAGACAAGACAATTTGATGTACTGCTTTAGGCAAATTGCCAATTTCTGCTAGTAAGACGAAACCAAATTCCCCCCCAGCACACAGCCACAACCCGGAACGAATCGCATTCCCCGGCGATGCCCCCATTTTTTTAGAGGCAAGACCTACCACAATCGCTTTAATGACCAATAGGGTGAGTAATACCAAAAGAATTTTCCACCAATTAGCCAGCAAAATATGTAGGTCTAAATACATGCCAATGGTCACAAAGAACAAGCCCATTAGGACATCTCGGAACGGCTTAATGTCTTCTTCCACCTGTAGGCGATATTCGGTTTCGGCCACCAACATTCCAGCAACAAATGCACCCAACGCCAACGATAAGCCTGCTAATTCGGTGATATAGGCCAGCCCTAAGGTAATTAACAGCACATTCAGAACAAACAGTTCAGCAGATTTTGCCCGTGCGACAAAGTGAAACCATTTGCGAGTGAGGCGTTGCCCAAATACCAAAATTAAAGACAAAACGACGAAGGCTTTTAGAAAAGCAATCCCCATCATGACAGCCATTTCTTCTGGCGAATGCGATAAAGAAGGGATCAAAATCAGTAAGGGGACAACAGCAAGGTCTTGGAACAGCAAAACACCAATGACTTCCCGCCCATGTGGCGTATCTAAGGCCATGCGTTCGGTAAGTAATTTGGATAATACGGCGGTGGAGGACATGGCTAAAACCCCACCTAAGGCCAAACCCAATTGCCACGAATAACCGACTGCCATAGTAAGCAACATCAGTAACAGCAAGGTTAAGCTAACTTGTGCTCCACCCAAGCCAAAAACGATGCGGCGCATGGTATGTAGTTTGGCAAGAGAAAACTCTAAACCAATGGAGAACATCAAAAATACCACGCCAAATTCAGCGAGATGCCGTGCGCTATTTACATCGCGCATTAAGTTAAAGGCATGTGGCCCCAACAAACTGCCAACTGCTAGGTAGCCAAGGACTGGCGGTAGATTAATACGGCGAAATAAAACAACAGCAATGACTGATGTACCAAGCAAAAGCAGAATCAGTTGGAGTGTATTCATGAGCAGGCTGTCTCTTTGGGGGCAATGTTATACTTATTGGCTCAATCATAAACGTTGCATGATAGAAAGCAAAAGCGAGACTAAGTTCGTGAATTCTGAAATTTCCACTAATTGTGCCAAATTGCTAGATTTAGCGCGGCAGACCCTCAGAATTGAAGCCGAGGCGATTCTTGATCTTGAACAACGCTTAGATGCGGCGTTTTGTGCGGCTGCACAATTGATTCTTGCCAGTAAAGGGCGGGTCATTGTTAGCGGGATGGGCAAATCTGGACACATTGGGCGCAAGATTGCCGCAACTATGGCAAGCACTGGTACCCCCGCTTATTTTGTGCACCCTGCTGAAGCGAGTCATGGTGACTTAGGAATGATTACGGCAGATGACGTGTTGTTAGCGTTATCTAACTCTGGCGAATCCGAAGAACTCTTACGTATTTTGCCAATCATCAAACGTCAAGGCGGTAAAGTGATCGCCATGACAGGAAACTCAAATTCCAGTCTGGCACGCGAAGCCGATGTACATCTGGAGGCTGCGGTGGCACGAGAGGCTTGTCCTTTAAATCTTGCACCAACAGCCAGCACCACAGCCGCTTTGGCTTTAGGTGATGCTTTGGCGGTTGCGTTGTTAGAAGCACGAGGATTTGGCGCAGATGATTTTGCCCGCTCCCATCCAGGAGGATCATTAGGCCGCCGCTTGCTGACACATGTCTTTGATGTAATGCGTAACCGTGAAACTGTTCCAGCCGTAGCTCCAGACACACCAGTGACCGAGGCAATTTTAGCAATCTCGCAAGGTGGGCTGGGAATGGTGGCTATCATCAACCCAGAAAACCAAGTATTAGGCATTTTTACGGACGGCGATTTACGTCGTGCTTTTGCGCAAGCAAGTGCCTTAGATTTAAGCCAGCTCGACTCACAGCCAATTCACACCCTAATGCACTGCACCCCTTTTACTATCGCGCCACACCGTTTAGCAGTTGAAGCGGTAGAAATGATGGAGCGGTATCGTATTAACCAATTATTAGTTGTTGATGCGGAAAATAAGCTACTGGGGGCATTAAATATGCATGATCTTTTCCAAGCCAAGGTCATCTAGTTGTTAGGGCTAAATAATCTTCATGCGTAATAACACAACCTTGCTTTTTCCGATTTTGCTGCTATCCGCTCTTGCCGGGCTAACATTTTGGTTGCAACACGCTTCGGTTGTACCGTTACAGCAAGATGATGGTAAAACTCGGCACGATCCAGATGGGATTGCCGAAAAATTTGTCGTATCCCAACTCAACCCACAAGGTATCTTGCAATATCGCCTGACCGGGCCTGCCATGCGGCACTATCCAGATAATGACAGTGCAGAAGTTGACTCCCCTTTTCTTGTTTATTTTCGCCCTGATCAGCCTAATGTTGAGGTGCGTAGCGAACAGGCGGATGTGACAAGTAAAGGTGAAACCGTGTTTTTGCGACGGAATGTCAAAATGACGCGTTTAGGCACGAGTGACAGTTTGCCAATGGTAGCCACCATGCCAGATTTCACTGCCTACCCCAATGCAAAGACAGGAAAAACGGATAGTCCTGTTTTAATTACGCAAGGGGCATCTTGGTTACGGGGAGAAGGCTTAGATGCTGATACCAATACTCAAATTTATATTTTACGTAGCCGAGTCACTGGTTTATTACATAATCCCAATACCACTACAGCAACAATCACAACAACGACCACGAGCACACCATGAAATTGCTGCCTACCGTATTTTTCTGCTGTCTTACCGCATTAAGTTTTTCTGCCTATGCAGAACGTGCTGACCGCAATAAACCGATTAACCTTGAAGCTGACCGGGCAACGCTTGATGATGCAAAAAAGGTGCAAGTGCTTGAAGGTAAAGTTGTCTTGGTCAAAGGCACGTTGGTGATTCATGCCGATAAAGTCGTAGTCACAGAAGACGCTCAAGGTTTTCAAAAAGGGGTAGCGACTGGTGGGCCGCGTGGTTTGGCGCATTTCCGGCAAAAGCGTGAGGGCTTAAACGAGTACATTGAAGGCGAAGCCGAACGTATTGAATATGACACACATACTGAAGTTGCTGAGTTTTTCCAACGCGCTTGGGTCAAGAGTGGTGAAGATCAAGTGCGTGGCGACTACATCTGGTACGACTCAATCTCTGAAAAATATCTTGTGACTTCTGCCGGGAAACAAAATAGCGCAGGTAAAGATGGCAGAGTACGTGCCGTGATCCAGCCCAAAAATCAGCCGACTGCTGTAAAAACAGACAATGGAGCAGGAATAAACTTGCAACCAAGTCGGCAAACTAATAGCCAGCAATAGCAACAAAAAACCCGCCAATTCAAGGAATTTAGCGGGTTGCTTGGCACGGAAGGGATTTGAAAATCAGGTCGTGCCTCAAAGCTGTTAGGTAGTGCATTTAAAAAGTTGAAATACTTTCCAACTATTACGCCCCAAGCCTTGTTATAGAAAGGGTTGGAGGCAACTATTTGTATCGATTTCAACACGTCTAACGCACTACCCCTTTCTTCTTTTCTCCTTGTAAGGGGCTGCCATGCGACGGCTGCGTTTTGCGTTTCTTGTTTCTGCTTTCACCGTTTGTTTTATTTCCCCGTTTGCCAGTGCGCAGGGCTTGCCTCCTGCCGTGGCGCAAGCCTTACGCCAAGCGCAGATTCCTAGTAGCAGTGTTTCTGTGGTGGTGCAGGGGGTGCACAGTCGTACTCCAGAATTGAGCCATAACGCGGCGGCGGCGATGAATCCGGCATCGGTGATGAAGCTGGTAACAACGTATGCGGCCTTGGATATTTTGGGGCCAGCCAGTACGTGGAAAACCACGGCTTGGCGTGATGCCGAGGTGCAAGATGGCGTGCTCAAGGGCAATCTGTACCTGAAAGGCAGTGGTGATCCGAAATTAACGATGGAGCAATTTTGGCTGTTGCTGCGCCAAATTCGCCAACGTGGGATTCGCGAGATTCAGGGCGATGTGATTTTGGATCGTAGCCAATTCAACCTGCCGCCCCATGATCCTTCGGCCTTTGATGACAAGCCCTTACGCCCCTACAACGTTGGCCCCGATGCCTTATTAACCAACTTCCGCGCCCAGCGTTACACCCTCGCCCCCGGCACAGGGAAAGTGGAAGTGTGGGTGGAAACGCCCAGCGAGAATTTGCGCTTGGATAACCGCCTACAACTGACGAACGGAGCCTGTGGTGAATGGCGAGAAAATATCAGTGTGCGCGTGCTGCTGGAAAACAATCCCAACAATCCAAGTGTGCCTTACCGTTTAGAACTAAGCGGCGCGTATCCACAAAGCTGCGGCGAAAAGCCCCTGAACGTGGTGGGTTTGCCCGCCGATGCACAAATTGATGGTCTGTTCCGTGCTTTATGGCGTGAATTGGGTGGCAGTGTGCGTGGGCGTTTCCGCGCCGGGACAACCCCTAGCAATGCCATCCCTGCCGGGCAAATCGACTCGGCGGCAGTGAGCGATATGGTTAAAGACATTAACAAATTCAGTAATAACGTCATGGCACGGCAGTTATTTTTGAGTTTGGGTTACAGCCAAGGCCGCCCCGCGACCTTAGAGGCGGCGCAACAACGGGTGCTCGAATGGTTGCAACAGCGTGGTTTGCGTTTCCCTGAGTTTGTGATTGAAAACGGTTCGGGTTTGTCGCGCCAAGAGCGGATTAGCGCGGAGAGCTTGAATCGTCTGTTGCAAGACGCGTGGCGTAGCCAAGTCATGCCAGAGTTGATTGCCTCAATGCCGATTGTGGGCATGGATGGCACAATGAAAAAACGCCTGCAAGACAGCGAAGCCAAAGGGCGGGCGCATATCAAAACGGGAACGCTGGATGGGGTGAAAGCAGCGGCAGGTTTTGCCTTAGATGCGAAAGGCCAAAATTACGTCACCATCTTTTTCGTCAACCACCCTCGCGCTGTTTTAGCCCAACCCGCAATTGATGCTTTATTGCTCTGGATCGCCCAAGGCGAAGGCCGCAGCACTGAGCGACAAAACAGCAATTAGTATCAAAAATGTTAAGTTATTTCTTAAAAATACAAAATAATCAATAAAGTGTAAGCAAATGATAATTTGAAGGTTTCTTGGTTGACTTCAAAAATGCCAATTACTATATTGAGGCTGTGTTTCGAATTTCACCAAACAGCATCCCAAGTGCTTGGTCGAAATAGGAATTCCCTCCTCTGATGTAGCCTTGTGAGTCCGCCGTCATTCCCCTCCTTTGACGGCGGCTTTTTTTATTGGCGGATGCCGTTTGGCTATAACCCTAGCTCGTCCCACAGGCTATCCACGCGTTGTTTGGTGGCTTGATCCATCACAATCGGGCGACCCCATTCGCGCTGCGTTTCCCCCGCCCATTTATTGGTCGCATCCAAACCCATTTTTGAGCCTAAGCCCGCCACTGGGCTGGCGAAGTCAAGGTAGTCAATTGGGGTGTTATCGACCAAGGTCGTGTCGCGGGTGGCATCCATGCGTGTGGTTAATGCCCAAACCACTTCTTTCCAATCACGGATGTTTACATCGTCATCGACCACAATAATGAACTTGGTGTACATGAATTGGCGTAAGAAAGACCAAATACCAAACATAATCCGTTTCGCATGACCAGGATACTGTTTGCGAATACTCACTATTGCCATACGGTATGAGCAACCTTCTGGTGGCAAATAAAAATCCATGATTTCTGGATATTGTTTTTGCAATAAAGGCACAAAGAC
>CAZOBT010000117.1:0-7214 GCA_964578025.1 uncultured Rhodocyclaceae bacterium
ATTCTGGTGGTTGCTGCGGATGATGGCGTGATGCCACAAACCAAAGAAGCCATTCACCACGCCAAAGCGGCTGGCGTGCCTATCGTGGTCGCAGTCAACAAGATTGATAAACCCGATGCTAACCCTGAGCGAGTCAAGCAAGAGTTAATCAGCGAAGGCGTTGTCCCCGAAGAATACGGTGGTGATGCACCTTTCATCGCTGTTTCAGCGAAAAAAGGTACAGGGATTGATGAACTGTTAGAAAACGTCTTATTGCAAGCCGAAGTGCTAGAACTGACTGCACAGAAGGAAGCTCCTGCTAAGGGTTTGATTATCGAAGCCCGTTTGGACAAAGGTCGGGGTTCTGTTGCCACGATGTTGGTGCAGTCTGGCACCTTGCGTCGCGGTGATGTGGTATTGGCAGGGCAAGTCTTCGGGCGGGTTCGTGCTATGTTGGACGAAAACGGCAAACCGATTGATGAAGCAGGCCCTTCAATTCCGGTGGAAATTCTTGGTTTGTCCGATGTTCCCGGTGCAGGCGAAGAAGCGATTGTGCTGACTGATGAACGCAAAGCACGAGAAATTGCTTTGTTCCGTCAAGGTAAATTCCGTGATGTGAAGTTAGCCAAGCAAAAAGCTGCCAAGCTGGAAAACATGTTCGAGCAGATGAAAGAGGGCGAAGTCAAATCGCTGCCATTGATCATCAAAGCCGACGTACAAGGTTCGCAAGAAGCCTTGGTGCACTCCTTGCAGAAGCTGTCGACCGACGAAGTGCGCGTCAACGTGATTCACGCCGCCGTGGGTGCGATTAGCGAAAGCGACGTGAACTTGGCGCAAGCGTCTGGTGCAGTCATCATTGGTTTCAACATTCGTGCCGATGCCAGCGCACGGAAAACCGCTGAGAACTTTGAAGTCGATATTCGCTACTACAACGTCATCTACGCCGCTGTTGATGAAGTGAAGGCTGCCTTGTCTGGCTTGCTCGCCCCAGAAAAACGCGAACAAACCTTGGGTATGGTGGAAATTCGCCAAGTCTTCATGGTGTCCAAGGTTGGTGCAGTGGCTGGTTGTATGGTCTTGGAAGGTATCGTCCGCCGCAATTCGCGTGTTCGTCTGTTGCGTAACAACGTCGTATTGTGGGATGGTGAGCTGGATTCCTTGAAACGCTTTAAGGATGATGTCAAAGAAGTCAAATTTGGCTTTGAATGTGGCCTGTCCTTACGCGGCAACAACGACATCAAAGAAGGCGATCAGCTGGAAGTGTATGAAATTCAAGAGGTTGCCCGTACGCTGTAAGGGGTAACACTCAATGGGCGCGTTGCCGACTCGGTGACGCGCCTTTTTTGCTTTGGAGTGCTTAAATTATGAAAAGCTTTTCCCGTTCAGACCGTGTTTCTGAGCAAATCCGCCGTACCTTGGCCGAGATTATCCGCAACGAATTAAAAGACCCACGCGTCGGTTTAATCAGCTTGACCAGCGTTGAAGTTACCCCCGATTACGCCCATGCTAAGGTCTTTTTTTCGACCTTGAATGAGGCCGATGTTCCCGAAATTCTGGTGGGTTTAAAGCGTGCTTCCGGGTTCTTACGTCGTGAGTTAGGGCGCGAAATCCATATCCATACCTTGCCACAACTGCATTTTGTGTACGACAGCTCAATGGAGCGCGGGATGGAGTTATCACAACTGATTGATAAAGCCGTCGCTGTCAAAGCCGCCGATATAAGTGATAACAACGACAAAGCATGAGTCAGACAATGCCTGTACCGCCGCAACAGATTCGTGCAAAAAATGACAAACAAGGGCAACGCCCCAAGAAAGTTTGGCAAAACATTGATGGGGTGTTGCTCTTAGATAAACCTGTTGGCATGAGCTCCAACGATGCCTTGCAGAAGGCACGTCGCGTTTTCTCAGCGGCGAAGGCGGGGCATACCGGGACGCTTGATCCGCTGGCTAGTGGTTTGTTACCCATTTGTTTTGGTGAAGCTACCAAGTTTTCGGCTGACTTGCTGGACGCGGATAAAACCTACGAAGCCACCCTACTGTTAGGTGTAAGCACGGATAGCGGTGATGCTGAGGGCAATGTGGTGCAACAGCATGAAGTTCAGCTTAATTCGGCACAAATCGTCGCAGGTTTGCAGCAATTTACTGGTGAAATTGCGCAAGTCCCCCCAATGTATTCCGCCCTAAAACATCAAGGTAAGCCCTTATACGAGCTGGCACGGCAAGGAATTGAAATTGAACGTGCCCCTCGGCAAGTAACGATTTACGCCATTGAATTGCTGGAATCTGGCTTACCGAACTTACCAACGCTAAAGATTCGCGTGCGTTGCTCTAAAGGGACATACATCCGCACCTTGGCAATGGATTTGGGCGAATACTGGGGCTGTGGCGCACATCTCATTGGCCTGCGTCGTACCGCTGTCGCTGACCTTACCCTAGACCATGCCGTTCCGCTCGCTAGGCTGCAAGCATTGCAATTGCAGGCAGAACAAGAGGAACAAGCTTATTCAGGCATAGGCAATGCTGGCTTCACCTTAAGCCCCACACTGGCAGCGGAACTTGCTCCGGTGGATACCCTTGTGCAAGCCCTACCGGCTGTTGAGCTAGACCAAGCAGGTGAGCAACGTTTTCTGCATGGCAATCCTGTTCCCTGTACGCTACATCCTAGCGACACCTTGTGTCGGGTTTATGCGGCTGCAAAATTTCTAGGGGTGGGTATCGTTAAAAGTAACGCCCTTCTATGGCCACAACGGGTCTTACGCAACGCAGAAACATAATAAGACCAAATAAAAAAATGCCTGCCAATCGTATATTAAATATGCTTGGTAGGCATTTAGACCAAATTTTAGGCCAAATACAAGTTAGTGAAACTGTGATTCCTCTGGCTCAAGCAAGGGAACACGAAAGCGACGGTTGAGGTAGCCTTCATAAAAGGCAAAGACGAGCGGTGTGCCAACGCCATTCATACCTTCTAAATGTAGCTCAGTTGCTGGGCTGTGTTTGTTTGTCCAATCAAACAATACCGGGCCCAAAACCAAACGGGCTGAATAACGAGATAACACCGAGCCATAAACAATCGTGCGTCCGTCTAAGGTCAGGCGAAAACAACGTTCTGCCAAGTTGGCAACAGGTTCTACTTGCGCCACACCAGGAATGCTTGCAAGTCGTCCTGCCCAGCGCAAATGCACGGTTTGCCCGAGTTCTTGCCATTGGTGATCCGCACTATTGCGTGGTGGCTGGATTGAACAAGTATTCAGGTCAAATGGGCGTGGCTCAGAAACCCAAATTTGTAAGCCCGGAATTTGCCCTGTGGGTAAGGATATTTCTCCAGTTTGACTCAGCTTGTGTGTATGCGCTTGGTGTGTCCCTCCACCCGCAGCGAATACAAGAACTGGTAAGGAGAATAGCCCTAAAAACGACACAAGCAGCAAACGTAGCTTTGGCATTTTCATCATGACCCCGCAAAAAACGTTTGCACTAAATTAATTTGCCCTGCGTTCATAAAGCAGGGAGCATGACCAACATCGGGAACTTCGACTAACTGAGCACAGGGGCCATGTCGCCCCATCTCTTCCCAAATCTGGCGGCTTAGTAGGTCAGATTCAGCCCCACGAATGGCTAAGGTTGGACAGCGGATTTGGTCGTAAACCGACCATAAATTAACATCATTGGCAGCAAAGGCTTGGCGGAAGGCTTCGGCGATGCCTGGGTCATAGGCAAGCTGCCATGTACCATTTGGGTTCTGCCGTACACTATGCTGCGTTAGGTGTTGCCATTGTGCATCGCTTAATTTGCCAAATGGGGCGAAATTAACCCGCAGCACAGCTTCTGCTTCTGCCAAACTTGCCCATTCCGGCATTTGCCCAACATATTGTGCAATACGACGGATGGCATTCCCAGTCACCAGTGGCCCAACATCATTCATGATTAAACGTTGAATTGGGCTATGGGGTAGGCTGGCAAGGAACATCCCGATTAGCCCACCCATTGATGTCCCCAGCCAAAAAACGGACTCAACATCCAGACGCGCAATCAGTGTGACCATATCTGCCACATATTGCGGAAAAGCATAACCCTGCGGGTCAGGCAACCAATCGCTTTGCCCTCTCCCCACCACATCAGGGCAAATTACCCGGTAATTCGTGCTTAACGCCTGTGCCAACTCATCAAAATCTCGCCCATTACGGGTTAAACCATGGACGCAAACCACCACTTGTGGGTTATCACGATCACCCCATTCGGTATAAGCCATACGATGCAAACCCTTAGGATTTTGACACCATACTGTATGCTTTCTTGGTATGGCTTTGACATCCTCTGGGCAGCTAGGTGATGCCACAGCGATTGGCGGCACAAAGTAATCACATAGCTTTTGTAAAAACGACATCGTTAGCCATCCTTAATATTTGACAAATATATCAAATTGCCTCGCAGTTTACGGTAATAAACGACGAACATCAAACATAGTTGGCGTATTTTGTACTATTTACGGATACAAGTGTAACAATTTGTTGGCAAAGTCCACGCAGAAATTTGTCTTGCGTTAGCTCGTCCACATTGCTGCAATGTTCGTTGCAGATAAAACAATCTCACAAAAGACGAGACAAAGGAAAAACGCCATGACGAACCATCGCCCTAAATACACGATGCCCCCCTCCGTATTGTTTGCTGCTTCAGTGGCAGTAGTGACGCTAATTAGTGCTGTGCAACTGAGTAAGCATTTAGGGATTTTTTCCTAAGCTCTATACATTGATAGAGCGAAAAAAGGGCCATGCTTAGTGCATGGCCCTTTGTTTTTGGCGCAAGCACCAAAAAGTGGAATCAAAACTTCACAATATCGTCGGCGAACTCTTGCGAACCAACCGAAACCCGCACTTTACGCCGCCGATTCAGCTTTTCCTGTACTGGCGGTGGGAGTTCGGTGAAGAGGATGACATTGCGTTGTACCAAAATATCAATAACGTCTTCGATTACCCGAATAAAGCTCAAATCCAACGCTGCCAATTCAGCTTTGGCGGCACTCTCGCTAGAGTAGAGAAACCCCACTAATTCAGGGTTATCAGGGGGTAAAAATTCTGAGCCGTGCACTGGCCCATCTTGATGAATACGGAAGATATTTCCCTGATTATCACGCATGACATATGGCATGGTTTGCTCCTTTCTTAACGGGGGATGGCTAGAGGCCAAGTAGTTCTTTGGCGTGAGTGCGGGTGATCTCGGTAATTTCTACGCCACCCAACATCCGCGCAATTTCTTCAATCCGCCCATTATCATCTAAAAGTAGCAGCGAGCTAGTGAATTTACCAGTTTTGCTATCTGTTTCTTTGCTCACTTTCCATTGCCAATCGCCACAGGCGGCAACTTGTGGCAAATGCGTCACACAAAGCACTTGGCGTTCTTGGCCAAGGGTTTGCAATAAACGCCCGACAATCTCGGCGACACCACCGCCAATCCCGACATCGACTTCATCAAAAATCAAGGTCGGCACCTGTGCGGTGCGTGAGGTCACGACTTGAATCGCTAAGCTAATCCGTGACAATTCGCCGCCAGAGACAACTTTGGCTAAAGGCCGCATTTGATCGCCCGCCAAACCAGAGACATGAAATTCGACCTGTTCTAAGCCTGTTGCTGAACCTTCTGACAAGGGGAGTAAGACAATGCGTAGGTTGCCGCTAGGTAGCGCGAGCTGTTGCATCAAAGCGGATACATCTTTGCCCAAAGCCGTTGCTGCTTTTTGCCGTTTGGCAGAAAGTTGTTCCGCGATGTGCATATAGCGTTGCCGGGCTTCACTAACTGCCTGTTCTAAGGCCGCCATATCCACAGCAGCATTTAGCGCGTGCAATTGCGCTTGCCAATCCGCGAGTAAGGCTGGCAAGGCTTGGGGTGTGCTGCGGTATTTCCGGGCGCAACTCAGGATTAGCTCAATACGTTGTTCAACTTCCGCTAAGCGGCTCGGATCAAGCTCGGTGCGCCCGCTATAGCGACGTAAAAACGAAACGACTTCGCCCAGTTCGGCTTCTACCGATTGCATGACCTCTGCCATGCCTTGTAATTCGGGGTCAAAACTGGCTAATTCGCTCAAACGCTGCAAGACCAAGGAGGCTTGGTCTAAGCAACTGCCTTCGTTATCGCTCAAAGTCTGTAACGAGAAACCAACTCCCTCTAACAAACTCGCCGCATGGGCAAGGCGTTTGTGTTCTAGCTCCAACTCAGTCCATTCGTTGTCCGCAAGGGCAAGGGCTTCTAATTCATTGACTTGCCAGCTTAAACGCTCTTGTTCTTGGGCAATTTGGGCGCGTTGCGTTTGTGCGGTCTGCAAAGCGGTTTGCGCCCCCCGCCATGTTTGCCACGCTTTGCCCACTTTTGCCACAAGCTCGCTTAAACCCGCATGGGCATCTAATAACTGGCATTGCACTTCGGAGCGTAGCAAGGATTGATGCGCATGTTGCCCATGAATATCCAACAAAAATTCGCCAACTTCACGGGCTTGTTGCAGCGTACAGGCAACGCCGTTGATGTAAATACGTGAGCGGCCTCCCGCATCCAAGGTGCGGCGCAGAATCAGACTTTCTTGTGCTTCGATTTCTTGCGCAGCAAGCCAAGTTTGGACAGGTGGCAATTGGCGAATGTCAAAGGTAGCAGCAATTTCTGTTTTGCTCGCCCCTTGGCGAATCATACTGGCATCACCACGCCCACCCAGTGCAAGGCTTAAGGCATCCAAAATAATGGATTTCCCCGCCCCCGTTTCACCGGTTAAGGTAATAAAACCGCTTTCAAATGCAACAGAAAGCTGATCAACAATCACAAAATCTTTAATATCAAGCTGGAGTAACATCAATGGCCTCGGGGACGCTCACTCCACTGTAATTTCTGGCGCAACATGGCGAAATAGCTATAGCCGGGAGGATGCAGGAAACAAATGGTGTAATCAGAACGACGAATGCGGATGCTGTCATGCAATTTCAAGTCAATCGTGACTTGACCATCAAAATGCACACGACAATCATCGGCATGAATAATGCGTAATTCAATTTCGACCTGATCGTGAATAATAATCGGGCGGTTCGATAAAGCATGGGGACAAAGCGGTACAAGGGCAATCCCACGCATTCCGGGGTATAAAATCGGTCCCCCAGCGGAGAGGGCATAGGCGGTTGAGCCAGTTGGCGTACTGACGATCATGCCGTCGGAAAATAAGTTATAGATGAATTCGCCATCAATAAACAATTCCAACTC
>CAZOBT010000118.1:0-7210 GCA_964578025.1 uncultured Rhodocyclaceae bacterium
TCGCTTCGGCTTGGGGCGATAAGCCCGTGCGCAAGGTTGAAATTAAATGGCTTAATGTGGGGATCGCCTCTAGACCAAATGCCTGAGCATACGCTAAACCCCACTGGTCAAGGCCAGTCACTAACAAGACCAAACGTAACGTGTTTTGCACCGCGCCATCGGCTTGATGTGTTGCCGGAGCCGCCGCCACACTTTCTGCCTCG
This sequence comes from uncultured Rhodocyclaceae bacterium, assembly GCA_964578025.1. Lineage (GTDB taxonomy): Bacteria > Pseudomonadota > Gammaproteobacteria > Burkholderiales > Rhodocyclaceae > CAZOBT01. The sequence goes on from CAZOBT010000118.1 coordinate 204, forward strand.
GCTAACCATGTTTGTACTTGCCCCAAAAGCTGCGGCAACGCGGTTTCCGGGGCAAGCTCCCCCTCGCCTGCCGCAATCCGAAATGCTTGGGCAAAAATTTCCTGCGCCCGTTGCGCAATCTCCGTCTGTGCAGCCGGGTTAAAGAAAGGGGCGAAAGGGTCAGTAAAAGTGATGTGTGGCATCATACAAATCAAACCACCCCAGCATTTTCTGCTTGGTGATCTGCCCAATAGCTAGAACGTACCATTGCCCCGCAGGCCGCGCCGGTGAAGCCCATTTTTTTGGCTTCTTCTTCAAACATTTTGAAGGTATCAGGATGGACGTAACGCACCACGGGGAGGTGATGCCCGGAGGGGGCGAGGTATTGCCCGATGGTGAGCATTTCCACGTCATGCGCCCGTAAGTCTCGCATCGTTTCTAAAATCTCTTCGTCGGTTTCGCCCAAACCCACCATCAAACCCGATTTAGTGGGAATGTTGGGGTATTTGGCTTTGAATTCTTTTAAGAAGCTTAGGGAATGTTGGTAATCCGCACCGGGACGCGCTTGTTTGTACAAACGTGGCACGGTTTCCATATTGTGGTTTAAGACATCGGGCAACGCGCCACCCAACACCTCAATCGCGACCTCCATCCGCCCCCGGAAATCGGGGACAAGAGTTTCAATGGTCGTCGTTGGGGAACTTTGCCGTACCGCGCCAATGACATCGACAAAATGCTGCGCCCCACCGTCGCGTAAATCGTCACGGTCAACGCTAGTAATCACCACGTAGCGCAATTTCAGATTCGCTACTGATTCAGCCAAATGCTGTGGTTCATTGGCATCGGGCGGTAAGGGTTTGCCATGCCCGACATCGCAGAAGGGACAGCGACGGGTGCAGATGTCGCCCAAAATCATGAAGGTCGCTGTGCCGCGTCCAAAACACTCACCAATATTTGGGCAAGAGGCTTCTTCACACACCGTATGTAGCTTTTGTTCGCGCAACATGCGCTTAATTTCGCCAAATCGCCCGCCTTCATTCCCGGCTTTGACACGAATCCATGAAGGCTTACGCAAAACCTGTTCTGCGGGCACGATTTTGATCGGGATTCGTGCGGTTTTTTGTTCGCCTTTTTGCTTTACGCCTTGTTCTGCCATGTTCGTCTCGCTCTGGTGGGGATGATGGGGGGCTACTAGGGAAATAAATTATGCTAATTGTTGTTGCAAATGCTGGCACAAACGTTCAGCTGCCGTGCTGGGATCAAGGGTAAGGTGCTGATCTTTGGTTTGCGTTACCGCCATACCGGCATAACCACAAGGATTGATCGCGGCAAAGGGGCTTAAATCCATGTCGACATTCAAACTCAAGCCATGATACGAGCAGCCATTCCGAATGCGTAAACCCAAGGCCGCAATTTTTGCCCCTTCGCCTTCCTTGCCCACATACACACCGGGCGCACCGCTGCGGCGGTTAGTGCTTAAACCTTCAGCGTGCAGGCAATCAATAATGGCTTGTTCAATACGTTCCACCAAGGTTTTAACCTTGAGCTTACGCCGTGATAAATCCAGCAGGATATAAATGACGACTTGCCCTGGACCGTGATAAGTAATTTGCCCGCCCCGGTCGATTTTGACCACCGGGATACCAATATCGAGCAATAAATGTTCAGGCTTCCCGGCTTGCCCCAGCGTAAATACCGGGGGATGTTCAACGACCCATAATTCGTCGGGTGTCTCGGCGGTGCGTTGTGCCGTAAAGTCTTGCATCGCTTGCCAAGTTGGCTCATACGGCACACGCCCCAACCAGCGAATTTGCAATGGGGGGGACGTACTCACAACACTCACAGCACAACCTTAACTAAAGGATGCGTACTTAATTCGGTATACAAGGCATCAAGCTGTGGGCGGGAGGTTGCCAACACCGTACACGTCAGGCTGAGATATTTGCCGGTGGAGCTGGCACGCATTTCCATCGTCGCCCCATCAAAGTTGGGATCATGGCGGGTGACAATGCTCAAAATCGTTTGTGCCAAATCCTGTGCCGCCAACCCCATGATTTTAATCGGGAAGGCGCAGGGATATTCGATGAGCGATTCGGGTGAGGGTGTCGTGTTCATTTAGTTAAACCACAAACGAATAGTGTCAATTAAGCGACCAAACCAACCCGCTTCTGCCACAGCTTCTTTGGCTAAGACAGGGAATGTGCCATAAGGTTTGCCCTCTAAGGTCACGCTCACCGTACCAATTTGCTGCCCTGCTGCGATTGGTGCGAGCAAGCGGGGTGCGGCTTGGAAGCTGTATTGCAATTTATCGGCGTAACCGCGTGGAATCGCCACGCCAAAATCGTAAGGGAAGGCGGCTTTAATTAAGCTTTGCTCACCTTTCCAGACGCGGACTTCGGCAATGGCTTGGGCTTTGGTGTAAATGGGGACGTGTTCATAGAATTGGAAGCCCCAATTCAATAATTTATGGGATTCGGTGGCGCGGGCATTGTCGCTATCCGTGCCTAACACCACGGACAGCAGCCGCTGATTTTGTCGTTTTGCTGAAGCAATTAAACAAAAGCCTGCTGCTTCGGTATGCCCTGTTTTTACACCATCAACGCTGGGGTCAATAAAGAGCAAGCGGTTGCGGTTTGGCTGGGTAATGTTGGCGTAGCGGAATTCTTTTAAGGAATAGTAACGCGCATATTCTTCGGGGAAATCCCGAATTAAGGCACTGGCTAATAAAGCCAAATCGCGGGCATTGGTGTAATGCTGTGGATCAGGCAAGCCCGTTGAGTTCATGAAGTTGGAGCTACTCATGCCCAAACGTTTGGCTTCACGATTCATTAACTGCGCAAAGGCTTCTTCGCTCCCTGAAATCGCTTCCGCCAGCGTGATACAGGCATCGTTACCGGATTGCACGATCATGCCTTTAATCAAATCATCGACTTTGACCTGATCGCCCACTTTGACAAACATCTTTGAGCCACCGGTGCGCCACGCTTTTTCTGACACAGGAAGTGTTTGTTCAAGAGCTAAGGTTTTTTGGCGTAAGGCCGTAAACGTTAAATAAGCCGTCATTAACTTGGTTAAGGAGGCTGGTTCAAGACGTTCGCCTTCTTGTTGGCGTGTTAATACTTGCCCTGACCCCATTTCTAACAACAACCATGCTTTGGCGGCTAAGGCGGGGGGTTGCGGGGCTTGTGCTAAGGGAGGTTGTTGGGCGTGCGTGCTAGATAGGACGAGAGTGAGAGCAACGCCAGAAAGCAAATTGCGGAAAATCTTAGACATTGGAATTGTTATTAAGGGGCGATTCATTGGGGGGCGAATTATAGCGCAGGGGGAAAAATACAAAAAAAAACGCGACTCAGTGTAGGAGTCGCGTTAAATCCACACCAAAGGAGGAGGGTGGAGGAGACAAACGGCAAACACCAGAAAATTTCAGAGCCGTCGCGGCTTGTTGCACTGGGCAACACATCCATCAGCGGGTGTTCGAGTTGGACGGATTATGCCCGTAATTCTTCCGCCCTTACAAGAACTTTTTGTGCGGCGCACAACATATATAATATATGGCTTAATAAAATTTATTTATCAACATTAACTATTTGTTTAATTTGTTTTTTTATAAAAAAAATTGAACGAATTACGGATTATTTAACCCTTTTTTGTGCCATTTCGCCGTCCCAAAGAAATGCCTTTTTTTGGTGCGTTGCAATACGAATTTTGCCCATGTTTTACGGCAAATTTGTGACGCTGAAACAGCGTAAAAAAGCGTGGCTCAGCTAGAATCTTCGCCCTTAACCCCAAGGAGAACAAACAATGGAATGCACAGTGAAATGGATGGGTAACAGCAATGGGATGTCGTTTGTTGCCGAAACGGGTAGCAAACACATGGTGTTGATGGATGGCGCACCCGAAGCCGGAGGGCGCGATATGGCTCCCCGCCCAATGGAAATGATTTTGGCGGGAACGGGGGGGTGTACCGCGTTTGATGTGGTGTTAATTCTGAAACGGGGGCGGCATCAGGTTGAAGGTTGTGAAGTCAGCCTCCACGCCGAACGCGCCGACACCGATCCCAAAGTGTTTACCAAAGTCCACTTTCATTACAAAGTCACTGGCAAACAACTCAAACCCGAAGCGGTGGCACGGGCGATTGAACTGTCCAAAGACAAATATTGTTCCGCTTCCATCATGATGGCGAAAACGGCCGAAATCACCCACGATTTTGAAATCATCGAAATCGCATAATGGTTAATGGTGTAAGGGCGTAACAAGTCGCTGAGTTGGTAAATTCAGTTGCCAACTTCAGCAAATGCCGCTTAATCAACATGGTGAGCCGAGTGCTTCGGCTTGCCATGTAAGCGGGAAATGGCTAACCCAGTAATCGTCGCCAATACGATGCTGCCAAACAACGCCGCCGAGGTAATTACGGATAATTGGTAACTCGTCATCACGGTATAGCTGCCAACTAATAACAGCATGGCGACGTTTTCAAACAGGTTTTGCACCGCGACGGCATGGCCTGCCCCAACGAGTTTTTGCCCTTGTTCTTGTAGTAAGGCATTGAGCGGCACAACATAAAAGCCACCGCACGCGCCAATCAACACCAACAAGCCAATCGCCATGAATAACTGGTGGGCAAAGGCAAAGGCAATAATCAACACGCCGATCAAGATGCCAGCCGGTAAGGCACGATTTACGGTATCTAAGCGCACCCAAATCGCCGCCTCCGCCGCGCCAAAGGCAATACCAATCGCCACCGCCCCGCTCAAATTCGCAGGCAAACTTAAGTCCGCAATACCAAGGGCAATGGGTACCCATGCCACCAGCAGTAAACGTAAGGTTGAACCACTCCCCCAAAAGACACTTGTTCCTAACAACGAGAAGCGTGTTTCTGGGTTTCGCCACAACAAGGCTAAATCATGAAAGAAGGATTTGACTAAGTGGGACAAGGCAAATGCTTGGAGTGGCTGCATTGGGGGCAAACGTGGAATTAGGGCATTTGCCACCGCTGCCGCAAGATAACAAACGCATATCACTTGCAAAGCCAAGGCCGTAGCGTAATCCGCTAACCAACCGCCGCAGACAGCACCAAGAAGAATCGCCACAATGGTTGATCCCTCCATCATGCCATTGGCTTTAACGAGAAAATCGCTAGAAACTAATTCACTTAAGATGCCATATTTGGCGGGGGAGTACGCGGCAGCACCAATACCAACAATGGCATACGCAAGCAGTGGATGCGTTCCCAAAAGCATCAATGCCGCGCCAAGAAATTTAATGCTATTTGCAATCAGCATCACGCGCCCTTTGGGGTAAGCATCGGCAAAAGGGCCCACAAACGGGGCAAGCAAAATAAATGCAACGACAAACGCCTCTTGTAAAAAGGGGGTTTGCCATGCTGGGGCAAGCTGTTGGCGTAAGACGGCAATGGCGGCAAATAACAAGGCGTTATCGGCTAATGCCGATAAAAACTGTGCCAGCAAAACGGCAATCATCCCGCGTGAACGTAAGGGATTTGGAACAGGCACAGCAGGCGTGGACACGGTAGGCACAGGCTTCATCACATTAACTTTCGCAAGCACAACAACAACGACAACAGGAAGAACAACGGATTGTGCCAGCCCAAGTGGGGAAACCAAGCAATTTTTGGGGTAATCTTCGCGCCAGCTTGACGACCAAGAAATCAATTTCATCCCTTGGTAATTACGTTCCAACGTTATTACGTTATTTTCTGCAAAGGATTAACCCCATGAGCCATTCTCTTTCCATGAGCAAAAGTGAAGCCTTGTTTGCCCGCGCCCAGCAACATATTCCTGGTGGGGTGAACTCCCCGGTACGGGCGTTTCGCTCGGTGGGCGGGACTCCGCGCTTTTTCCAAAAAGGCCAAGGGGCGCGGGTGCAGGATGCGGATGGGCAGTGGTATACCGATTATGTCGGTTCATGGGGGCCGATGATTTTGGGTCATGCGCATCCCGAGGTGATTGCGGCGGTACAAGAAGCCGCTGTGCATGGCCTATCTTTTGGTGCGCCGACCGCAGCCGAAGTCGAAATGGCGGATTTGCTCTGCTCACTCGTGCCATCCTTAGAAATGGTGCGCTTGGTTTCTTCTGGCACAGAAGCGACGATGAGCGCGATTCGTTTGGCGCGTGGCTATACCGGGCGCGATGTGCTGATTAAGTTTGAAGGCTGCTACCACGGGCATTCGGATAGCTTGTTGGTCAAAGCGGGTTCTGGCGCATTGACCTTTGGTAATCCATCGTCCGGCGGCGTACCCGCCGATTTAGCGCAACATACAATGGTGCTGACCTACAACGACCCACAACAGCTCGCCGATGCCTTTGCGCAACATGGCGACAAAATCGCGGCGGTGATCGTTGAACCCGTCGTTGGCAATATGAATTTGATTCGCCCCACGCCGGAATTTTTGCAAGCGATGCGTGACTTAACGACGCAATATGGCGCGGTCTTGATTTTTGACGAAGTGATGACCGGTTTCCGCGTTGGCTTGACTTCTGCCCAAGGTTTATTTGGCATTACCCCCGATTTATCCACCTTTGGCAAAGTCATTGGTGGTGGGATGCCGGTGGGGGCATTTGGCGGCAAGCGCGACATCATGGAAAAAATCGCCCCCTTAGGGCCGGTGTATCAGGCCGGGACGCTCTCTGGCAATCCCGTCGCTGTCGCCGCTGGCCTCGCTACCTTACGCCTGATCCAAGCCCCCGGTTTCTACGCCAATCTGACCGCACGTACCGAACAGCTTTGTGTTGGTCTAAGCCAAGCAGCTCGCGCCCAAGGCATAGATTTCGTGGCACAAAACGTTGGTGGCATGTTTGGTCTGTATTTCGCCAAGCAATGCCCCGGCACTTACGACGCGGTGTTAGCTTGCGACAAAGAAGCCTTTAACCGCTTCTTCCACGCCATGCTCGAAGCCGGACACTACTTCGCCCCCTCCGCCTTCGAAGCCGGTTTCGTCTCCGCCGCCCACACCGAAGCCGACATCCAAGCCACGATTGACGCAGCAGCGGCGTATTTTGCGGGGGTGA
>CAZOBT010000119.1:0-7075 GCA_964578025.1 uncultured Rhodocyclaceae bacterium
TCCCAGCGACAAGGGCAACAAACCCCGCCACCCCCCACACGACCGCCCAAATGTTTTGCAAGGGAATCCCGATGGATAAGGCCGCTTGGTGGTCATCAGCCACCGCACGTAATGCCCGACCAACCCGGGTGTATTGGAAGAACAAGGCTAGGACACCAACCAGCACCGCCGCAATCCCAGAAGACACTAAGTCGAACTTAGAAATCACCATTCCGGTGCTGTTCAAAATGGCTTCAATGGGTTCATCGACAATGCCCAGTTCTAAGGCGCGTGGATCGTTGCCAAAGATCATGGGAGCCAAACCTTCGATAAAGAAGGTTAAACCAATGGTTGCCATAAACAGGGCAATTGGCGGCTGGTTAACCAGTTTGCGTAAGACAAACTTTTCCGTTGCCATCCCAAAGGCCAGCATGATGAGGAAGGCCAGAATCACGGCTAACCATAAAGGCGCGCCTTTTTCCATACAGCCGACTACCGATAAGGCTGCCATATACACCATCGCGCCTTGGGCAAAGTTAAACACCCCAGAGGCTTTGTAAATCAAGACGAAACCTAACGCGACAAGGGAATACATAATCCCCGAGAGCAGGCCGCCGATTGTGACTTCAAGAAAGAATTGCATTTTTTATCGCTCCTTACGAGACGAACGAGACGAAACAGGGATAACTGCGAAGCAAACCGGGTTTAGTGTCCCGCCCCTAAGTAGGCGCGGATCACATCCTCGTTGTTCTTCACCTCGTCAGGCGTGCCATCACCGATTTTCTTCCCGTAATCCAAAACCACCACGCGGTCAGAAATGTCCATCACCACACCCATGTCATGTTCAATTAAGACGATGGTGGTGCCAAATTGGTCATTCACATCAAGGATAAAGCGGCACATGTCCTGCTTTTCTTCAACGTTCATCCCCGCCATTGGCTCATCAAGTAACAGCATGGTTGGCTCGGCAGCTAACGCCCGTCCAAGCTCCACCCGTTTCTGCAAACCATAGGGCAGGCGACCCACTGGGGTTTTACGAATATGCTGAATTTCTAAGAACTCAATGACTTCTTCGACCTTACGCCGATGCACCAACTCTTCATTTTTGGCACGCCCAAACCATAAAGCGTGTTCGATGAAATTGGCCTTCATCTTGGTAATCCGCCCAGTCATGATGTTGTCGAGCACACTCATGCCTTTAAACAGGGCGATGTTTTGGAACGTCCGCGCAATATTATGTTGTGCCGCCTCATGCGGTTCCATCTTTTTACGCTCTTTGCCCCGGAACATGATCTTGCCTTCTTGCGGGTGATAGACCCCGTTAATCACGTTCAACATCGAACTTTTGCCTGCCCCGTTTGGGCCAATAATGGCGCGGATTTCGTGTTCCCGCACATTAAAGGAAATGTCTGTCAGAGCCTTGACCCCACCAAAGCGCAGGGAAATGTTTTGCAGATCAAGGATGACCTCGCCGATTTGTCTGCTCATGTTGCCTCCTAAGCCGCTTTGGATGTGCCAGTAGCGACCGGGTGGGTCTTGGCATTCATGATTTGCAGGTCAGCCGCGACTTTGCCAGTACGACCATCTTCAAACTTCACCTGCGTTTCAATGTACTGACTGGATTTGCCTGAGTACAAGGCATCAATCAGAACGGCATATTTTTCAGCAACAAAATTGCGCCGCACCTTACGGGTACGGGTCAATTCATCATCATCGGGATCAAGTTCCTTATGCAGTACCAAGAAACGATGCACTTGTGAATGGCCTAACATTGGATCGTTTGCCATTTCCGCATTGACCTGTTCCACACAGTCGCGGATCAATTCATACACTTCGGGCTTTGCCGCAAGGTCGGTATACCCCGAATAAGCAATGCCGCGCCGTTCTGCCCAGTTGCCAACCGCGCCCATATCAATATTGATAAAGGCACAGACTTCGCCCCGGTTATGCCCAAAGCACACAGCTTCTTTCACGTGTTGGAAGAACTTAAGTTTGTTTTCGATGTAGTTGGGCGCAAACATCGCACCATTGGCTAACTTACCCACATCCTTGGCACGGTCAATAATCTTCAGATGCCCACCGTCTTCAAAGTAACCGGCATCGCCAGTCTTAAAGTAGCCTTCTTCATCCAAGGATTCGGCAGTGGCATCCGGGCGTTGGTAATACTCTTTTAAAAGCATCGGCCCTTTGACCAGAATTTCACCGTTATCGCTGATCTTCACCGTCACCATTGGTGCGGCTTGCCCAACCGAATCAAAATGGACTTTGCCATCGGCTTGCAAACAAACATAGGCACAAGTTTCGGTCTGTCCATACAGTTGCTTTAAGTTAATGCCGATGGAACGGTAGAACTTAAACAAATCGGGGCCAATCGCCGCCCCAGCGGTATAGGCCACGCGGATACGGCTTAAACCCATGACGTTCTTTAATGGGCCATACACCAAAAAATTACCAAGTGCGTATTGCAACTTGTCGCCAACGCTGACCGGTTTGCCATCAAGCAAATCCGTACCGCAACGTTTTGCCACCTCCATAAAGTGACTAAACATTTTGTGCTTTAACGCCCCCGCATCTTCCATACGGATCATGACTTGGGTAAGTAAGCCTTCAAAGACACGCGGTGGGGCAAAGTAGTAAGTGGGGCCAATTTCGCGCAAATCGGTCATCACTGTTTCGCCGGATTCTGGACAGTTAATGCTAAACCCAGTCACCATCGCTTGCGCATAAGAGAACAAATGATCGCCAACCCAAGCCATCGGCAGGTAGGACAAGACATCTTCGTTTTCGGTGAGTTTATCAACCTCAATCCCGCCCTTAGCGGCGGCGATAAAGGCCGCATGGGTTTGGCACACGCCTTTTGGTTTCCCGGTCGTACCGGAGGTGTACAACATCACCGACGTATCATCAAAATGCCCACGGGCAATTTGTTCCTCTAAAAAGTCGGGATGATTTCTATGATGAATTTCCCCCGCTGCTGCCAACCCACTAATGTCATGCAAAAACGTTTGCTGGTAATGGCGCATCCCGCGTGGATCATCGTAAATCACATGTTCCAACAAGGGCAGTTGTTCTTTAATTTCTAAGAGCTTGTCGACCTGTTCTTGGTCTTCCACCACCGCAAAACGCACTCCGGCATCTTGCAAGACAAAGCTCATTTCGTTGGCAATCGCATCTTGGTAGAGGGGAACGGGTACGCCCCCTAAACACTGCGCCGCCGCCATCATCATGTAGAGCCGAGGGCGGTTATCGCCAATAATTGCCAAGTTATCGCCACGGCGAAAACCAAGCTCGGCTAAACCGTTTGCCAACGCACGCACCGTGCTGGCAACTTCCGCCCAGCTCCATGTTTGCCAAATCCCGAGGGCTTTTTCCCGCATCGCCGGGTGATTGGGACGCACCTTGGCATGATGGAATAACAGCCGGGGAAAGGTATGCAGCCCGTCGGGTAATTGACGTGCTGAAAATCCTGCCTGATCAGGCATAGTTTGTCTCCTCCGTCCAACCTCATTACTTCACCAGAAATACGGGTCGAATCTTTAGTGGTTACTGCATCGTAGTCGCCAAAACTGACGCGGAAATTACAATTCCCGACTAAAGCAGTTTGGTACTGAGACAGAGTGTAGACACAGTCCGGCTCTATAATTGTCACCGGGTAGACAATCGGAAAAATAATGAAAACCGCAGAAGAACTGTTACAAAACTCAGTTTGGGGACAGCAACTTAGCGATAGCCAACGCGCCAAAGCCCTTGCTGGCATCATTGTAAGGGACATCCCTAGTGGAGCTTACGTATGTCACAAAGGCGACCCCGTTGACCACTGGATAGGCGTAATTAACGGCCTCGTCAAAATCTCAAGTCATTATGTGACGGGCAAAACCTGTAGCTTTACTGGGGTTTCACCCGGTGGCTGGGTCGGTGAAGGCTCTTTGCTAAAAACCGAACCACGTCGTTACGATGTCATCGCCCTGCGTGATTCCCGTATCGCCTACATGAGCCGCCATACCTTCCACTGGCTACTTGACAACTGCATTCCCTTTAACCGTTTTTTAATCACCCAACTTAACGAACGCTTAGGCCAAGTCTTGGGCTTGATGGAAAACGACCGGTTATTAGATACCGACTCCCGCATCGCCCGCTGCTTGGCTGGTTTATACAACCCCGTGCTCTACCCCGGCACAGATCGACAATTACAAATTTCCCAAGAAGAACTCGGCTACCTTGCAGGCGTATCACGACAACGCGTGAACCAAGCCCTAAAAGCCTTAGAAGACGCAGGCTTACTCAAAGTCGAATATGGCGGCATTACGATTTTGGACTTACGGGGTTTGGGCAATTATGGGGAGTAGCGGGCGAGTTGGGTTGATCCATTTGTCATTTAGCTTTTACAATCTGCTGGTTTGAATTAAGCAAGGTGTTAAGAGATGGATTTCAAAAAAGCAATTGCTGTTGCTGAAGAAAACGCTAAAGAGCTTGTCCCCAGCGCGAAAGAGTTGACTGTGGAAGGTGCAATCGTTGTTGGTGGGGATTATGAAATTACCTTGAGTTATTACTTGAACGGCAAAAGCCCACTTGAATTGGCGGGTGGTACAGATGAAAAAAATAGCATGTTCAGGCTCGCCACCCTCATGGGCATGAGAAAGGAATATAAGGTTTTTATCGTCGACAAAAATAACTTCGCTTTTAAGGGGTTTAAGACATCCAAAGAGCGGTGATAAGAATGAAAGATGGGCTGTTAATCGACACCAATCTTCTTCTAGTCATGATTATTGGCGGTATTGACGAAGGGCGGTATATCGAGAAGTCAAAGCGACTCGGTGCGTTTTGTGTCGAAGACTACGACTTGCTATGGAAAATAGTCAGAGACCATACGGAGGTTTTGATAACACCTTACATTGCGACGGAAGTTTCTAATTTAATCGACTTGGATGGCGATGCAAGGAGCAAAGCGTTTGCATTAGCAAGGGAAATTTTTAGTTTCTTCACGCAAGCCGAAACCCTAATTACCAATGACTGCACAGGGGATTTTTTCCTTCAATTCGGTCTAACGGACAATTCGATCATCACGCTATCCAAAGACGTTAACATTCTTACCAATGACCAAAGAATGCTTACGCCACTATATGCAAAAAGCCCAGAAAGAATAATTCCCTATATTCCGTATAAGGCACTCAATAGCCGCTATTTGATGTAATTTGCTCTTTCAATTCGGCAATCTCATCCTGAACCGAGTCGATTCTTCGTCAGATTCGACGGTGATTTCGCCTTGATGCGCTAACACAATTGAGCGGGTGATTGCCAAGCCTAGGCCGCTGCCTTCCTCCCTCGTTTGATCTGCCGTGTGATGTTGGCGGGCGGTGTCGACGCGGTAGAAGCGGTCGAAGAGGCGGGGGAGGTGTTCGGGGGGGATGGGGTGTCCCGTATTTTCAACGCATAAATACAGCTGCTTTTCCCCGGTTGTCAGGGAAACTTCTACCTTACCGCCGCTGGATGTATGGCGCAGGGCGTTGCTTAATAAATTGCTAAAGGCGCGGCGCAGCATCAAGGCATCGCCAATGATCGTGCAGGGGATTGGTGGGGTATTCAGCCGCAAAGTGACGCGCTTTTCTTCGGCTAAAATCTCATAAAATGCCAGTAAATTGCGGAGTTCTACCGCTAAATCAACCGCTACGCCTTGCGCAAGCAGTAAGCCATGTTCAGCCTTGGCTAAGAACAACATATCGGCAATCATGCGTGAAAGGCGTTCCAGCTCTTCGGCGTTAGAAGCCAGAATCTCTTGATAGTCACAAGTGGGGCGCGGGTGTGCCAAGGTGACTTGGGTTTGCGTCAGTAAATTACTCACCGGGGTACGCAGTTCATGCGCCAAATCGGAAGAAAAATCCGAGAGGCGGCGAAATGCCTCGTCCAGCCGCGCCAACATGGCATTTAAGGTATCCACTAATTCGGTGAGTTCGGGGGGAATTTGCATGGTTGGTAAACGTGTCGCCAAATCCTGCGAACTAATCTTTGCCACCGCCTGACGAATCCCCTGTAACGGCGCAAGCCCTTGCCGCGCCGCCACCCACGCCAACACCCCACAAAACAAGGCGGCGAACACCACGCCCAAAATCAAAGTGTGTTGAAACGAGTGCATAAAATGCTGGTGATGGTCGATATTCATCGCCAACACCAATTTCAGCGGTGGATGTTCCGCCGTCGCCGCTAGTTCAACCCCCAGCCCGCGCCATGATTGTCCAGTTTGGTCTTGCCATTCATCCCATAGGAGATTCATGGGTAAATTGGCAGTTTCTGTATTTGGGCTATGCGTTTTACTATGATACAGCAGCGACCCATTTTCGGCATAAATGGCGAGGCGCAAGCCCTCATGATGCGCCAACAGTTCCCCGACCGCCGCCGCACCTTGCCCTTCGGCAAAATGATGTTCCGCTTGACGCGCTTGCTCCTGCAAAAAATGCCGATCCATTGCCACAAAATGCTGTTCCACCGTGTGCGCCAACCAATACCCCAAGAGCAACAACACCCCCGTTGCCGCTGTGGCAAAGAGCAAGGTTAAACGCAGGGTGAGGCTGAGATTGGATAGGTGGAAGTTCGATGCAGTAAGACGCAATTTATTAGACCAAATAAAAAACTGCCGATTTAATAAGGTTATATATTGTTAAATTGATAAAAGACCAAATAAGAACCCCAAACTCACCTTGTGCCTCTGGGCTGCATGTCTATTAGTTCTCAGTTCAGCTTAAGCCCAACATCTGCCGCGCTTGGGCTTCGGGAATTCCAGCGGTAATTAAGCGGGAGAGGGCTGTAGATAAGCCCTCCTGCAAACCTTCTTCTTTTCCCACTAGACGGCCTTGCTCCAAACCAGTTTGCAAACCTTGCTCAATTCCGGCTTGTAAGCCTTCCACTCTCCCTTGCTCAATCCCGCGCTTTTCGGCATCCGCCAACAGACTGCCTTCATCCCGTAACGCCCGTTCGCGCACGAAAGCATCCCAGCGTGCACCTTCGTTTTGGCTCAAATTCTGGATTTCACCAAGGGCTTCATGGATAAAGGGATCGGTGATGGATTTCATGATTTCTTCTTCGCGCCAATGTTCAAAAAACG
>CAZOBT010000120.1:0-6483 GCA_964578025.1 uncultured Rhodocyclaceae bacterium
GTACAACCTGTTTGCCCACACCTTGCCGCAATATGGGATTGAAGTACGTTTTGCCGATTACCGTGATCCCGAAGCGTTTGAACGTTTAATTGATAGCAAAACCAAAGCCGTATTCTGTGAATCCGTAGGCAATCCCTTAGGCAATGTCACCGATTTTGAACAGCTTGCCGATATTGCGCACCGTAACGGCGTACCATTGATTGTCGATAACACCGTGCCATCTCCCTATTTGTGCCGTCCGTTTGAACATGGGGCGGACATTGTGGTGCACGCTTTGACCAAATATTTGGGGGGGCATGGCAATAGCTTGGGTGGGATTATTGTCGATAGCGGCAAATTCCCGTGGGCAGAGCACAAAGAACGCTTTAAACGTTTGAATGAACCCGACGTTTCCTATCATGGCGTGGTGTATACCGAAGCCCTAGGCGCGGCAGCGTATATTGCGCGGGCGCGAGTTGTACCCTTACGCAATATGGGGGCGGCGATTAGCCCATTTAATGCGTTCTTGATTTTACAAGGCATTGAAACTCTCGCCTTACGCATGGATCGCATTTGCGAAAATAGCCTCAAGATTGCGCAATTCTTGCAAAACCATCCCAAGGTGAGTTGGGTTAATTACGCCGGTTTGCCTGAGCATAAAGACTATGCGTTGGTGCAAAAATACATGGGCGGTCGCGCTTCAGGGATTTTGAACTTTGGTGTCAAAGGGGGGCGCGATGCCGGGGGTAAATTCCAAGACGCGCTGCAATTAGTCACCCGCTTGGTCAATATTGGCGACTGCAAAACCTTGGCCTGCCATCCCGCCTCGACTACACACCGCCAACTCTCGCCCGAAGAATTGGGTAAAGCGGGGGTTAGTGAAGACATGATCCGTTTATCCGTTGGGATTGAACATGTCGATGATCTGATTGCCGATTTGGATCAGGCATTGCAAGCGGCATAAAGCCAAGCCAAAGCCTCTTCTCGACCCAAGCAAAACAAAACCCCAGCAAGCCGCAGAATGCAGCTGCTGGGGTTTGTTTTTATGGGCGATTTAGCGTCTCAGCCCATTTTTTAGCACTTAGTTGGTTAAAGGCTTAACCACACGTTTCACTGCCGTATCGTCAGGATGTGGGTGAATGGTAAAACCAAGGCTGGTCATTAACTTGAACATCTTGGCATTGCTGGATAACACATCACCGATCACCGCACGATAACCACGTTGGCGAGCGCAGTCGATCAAGGCTGACATCAACTTACGTCCCACCCCACATTTTTGCCATTCGTCACCCACCGCCAGCGCAAACTCGACGCTTTCACCATCGGGATTCGACACATAGCGCGCTACGCCAATTTGCGTTTCTTTCTGGGTTTCTTCGTTAGTGATGGTGGCGACTAAAGCCATTTCACGATCGTAGTCAATTTGCGTAAAGCGTACCAACATCGCTTGCGTAAGTTCGCGAATGGTGTCCATAAAGCGCGAATAACGCGACTCATCCGACATATTGCGCACAAACTCTTGTTCCATATCCGCATCTTCGGGGCGAATGGGACGGATAACGACTTCAGTGCCGTCATTCATCTGCCAATCTTGCACCAACTGGGCGGGATAGGGGTAAATCGCCATGTGCGCATAGTTATTGCCGGAAGAAACGTAATCCACCACGATCCGTGCATCAACGGCAATCGCCCCATTTTCGTCGACGATCAGCGGATTTAAGTCCATTTCGGTGATCCACGGTAATTCGCAGACCATTTCCGAAATCGAAATCAACACATCTTCCAAGGCTTTGCGATCCACGGGCGGCATATTGTGGAACTGCCCTAGAATCTTGGAAGCACGGGTCGAGTTAATCAAATCTTCCGCCAAGAAGCTGTTTAAGGGCGGCAAGGCAACGGAGCGGTCACTGAACACTTCCACATCATAACCACCTGCACCAAAGGTAATGACTGGGCCAAAAATTGGATCACGGAACACGCCAAGCATCAACTCCCGCCCATTCGGACGTGAGAGGAATGGCTCAATCGAGACCCCGTTAATCCGCACCGTGGGATGGCGTTTTTGTACGGTTTCGATGATGTCGTGATAGGCATTACGCACAGAGGGAGCATTGGTGATGTTCAAACGCACCCCGCCCGCATCGGATTTGTGGATCAAGTCGGGTGAATCGACCTTCATCGCGACTGGAAAGCCCATTTGCTCTGCCAGCAACAAGGCTTCGGTTGGGGTGCGTGCCACCATCGTTTGTGCCACGGGAATCTTAAAGGCACGCAGAATCGCTTTCGATTCCATTTCGGACAGCACTTTACGCCGCTCGGAGAGAATCGCCTCAATCAACATCTTCGCACCTTCGGCTTCGGGGCGGCCTTGATGTAAATGTGGGGTTGGCGTTTGCAGCAACAGCTTTTGGTTACGGTAGAAGGTCGAGATGTGATAGAACAATTCGACGGCGGTTTCGGGCATACGGAAGGCTGGAATCCCGGCTTCTTCTAGCAATTTCCGCGCCGGGGAAACCTGCGCTTCACCCATCCAGCAACACAACAAGGGTTTTGCCGCCTTGTCATGGATTTCTACCAACATTTGCGCCACTTCCATTGGCTTGGTCATGGCTTGGGGCGACAACATCACCAAAATCCCATCAACCTCGGGATCAGCGGCAACGGCTAACACCGCATCGCGGTAACGTTCGGGTTGCGCATCGCCAACAATATCAACGGGATTGCTGTGTGACCAAGTTTGCGGCAAGCAAGCATTTAACTTGGTCATGGTTTCGTTGCTTAATGGGGCAAGCGGAATACCCAAATCGCCCGCCCGGTCAGCCGCCATCGCGCCAGGGCCGCCACCGTTGGTAATGATGACTAAGCGATTGCCTTGCGGACGGAATTTGGCGGCGAGGGCTTTTGAGGCATAGAACAATTGCCCAACGTTTTGCACACGCACCACACCAGCACGACGCACAGCGGCTTCAAACACGGCATCGGAAACCGCCATCATGCCGGAGTGCGTTTGTGCTGCCATTGACCCGGCTTCGTGCCGTCCGGCTTTTAACAAGATAATTGGTTTAATCCGTGCGGCGGAGCGCAAGGCACTCATGAAGCGGCGGGCATTGCGAATGCCTTCAACATAAAGCAAAATGTAATGCGTGCGATTGTCGTAAATCAGGTAATCGAGAATTTCGCCGAAGTCCACATCGGCGGTTGTCCCCATCGAAATCACCGAGGAGAAGCCCACATCATTGGCCTTCGCCCAGTCCAACACGGCGGCACACATCGCACCCGATTGGGAAACCAAGGCTAAATTGCCGGGTTCGGCAGTGACTTGGGCAAAGGTCGCATTCAGACCTAAAGCGGGGCGAATAATGCCCAGGCAGTTTGGCCCCAAAATCCGCACGTTGTAAGAACGGGCAATTTCCAGCATTTTGCGCTCAATATTCGCGCCAATATGCCCGGTTTCGCTAAAACCAGAACTCACCACGATAACGTTCTTTACCCCACTGCGCCCGCATTGTTCCATCAACATAGGGACGCTTTGCGGACGGGTAGCGATCACCGCCATTTCGACCCGTGCGCCGATTTCTTCAATCGATTTAACGCAGGGTTGCTCTAAAACAGTTTCATATTTGGGGTTAACCGCATACAAACGGCCTTTGTAACCGGAGGCCAGAATGTTGCGGAAAATGACGTTACCAACAGAATTTTCCCGTTCCGACGCGCCAATCACGGCAACGGATTTGGGTTCAAATAGGGTTGTGAGATAGTGCTGTTCAAGCATGGTAAACCTCTTATTGTGTGAGAATTTTGTGCAACGCAGCAATCTACCATGCTTGGGGGGCGTTTTTTTTGCGTTAGCTCAATACTCTACCGTGTGGTGGTTTACCCGGCGGTGGCAATACCAATTTGTTGGCAATCGCATTGGCTTGGCAAAATTGTGACCGAGGGCAAGCCGTCACGCTGCCCGCCCCCAGTTGTCTTGCCTTAATTTATGCCAAAGAGCTTTCGATTAAAGGTGCATGGCTGAGCAAGCGATGAATCGGGCATTTGTTGGCAATTTCTAAGAGGCGTTGCCGTTGTTCGTCGGACAAGTCGCCTTCGAGGTGGATTTGCCGCGTAATTTTGTCCACGCTTTTGCCGTCTTGCTCGACTTTTTCATGGTGCAAAGCGACTTCGACATGGGTTAAAGGCAGATTTTTACGTTCGGCATACATACGCAGGGTGATCGAGGTGCACGCGCCTAAGCTGGCTAAGAGCAAATCATAGGGCGCGACTCCAGTATCTGCGCCGCCAAGGCTGGGCGGTTCGTCAGCAAAAAAAGTATGCGCTCCCGCGCTCACAGTTTGGTTGTAGCGGCCTTGGTGGTTTTCGGCAACACGGACAGGTACGGACATGGTAAGTGCTCCAAGCTAAAGTAAAGGCTGCAATTTAGGCAAAATCGTATTGAGAATTTTGCTTTGTGCTGCCGCCGTGGGGTGAAGGCCATCGGCCTGAAATAACTCAGGTTTTTCGGCGATCTGCTCTAAAAAGAAAGGGATAAAAGCGATATTGGTTTTTTTCGCAAGTTGTTGATAGGTAAATGCAAATTCTTTGGCATAGTTACCATAATTGGGAGGTAGTTTCATGCCTAAAAGGAGTACCTTCACTTTTTCTTGTTTTGCTAAATCAACCATGTTGCGTAGATTGCTAGCTAAGTTGGCTAAAGGCAAACCCCGTAAACCATCATTTGCGCCTAACTCAAGAATCAGTACCTGTGGTTTTTCTTTTTTTAAGAGGGCGGGAAGTCGTGCTAGCCCACCTGCACTTGTTTCTCCCGAAATACTGGCATTAGCAACGGTATAATCAGCATCTTTCGTCTTTAGTTCTTGTTGTAGCAAACTTGGCCACGCCGATGATGTTGATAAACCATAACCGGCAGATAACGAATCACCGAGAACAAGAATTGTTATATGTTCTCTTGCTTGCACAACATTTGACGTGGCGCACAGTAGCAATACATTAAATACACTAATTAGTAGAAATCGAGTGGATCGCATGGCAGTTGATGAAATCGTGTTGAGGTTAAGTAATCTCCATAAATCCGTAGCAAACGGAACAGGAGAGCTTGGCATTCTCCATGATATTTCTTTGAGCGTCACCGCTGGCGAAAGTTTGGCGATTGTTGGGGCTTCTGGTTCGGGCAAATCGACCTTGTTAAGCCTGATGGCTGGGTTAGATTCACCTTCACACGGTAGCATTGAACTCTGTGGGCATCGCCTTGAAACTTTAGATGAAGATGGACGCGCACAGGTACGGGCTGGGCGGGTTGGCTTTGTCTTTCAGTCCTTTCAGCTTTTGCCCAATATGACCGCCATAGAAAATATTGCCTTACCTCTAGAACTCATGGGGACACATCCCCATGTAGCACAGCAGCAGGCCAATACGTGGTTGGCTAAGGTTGGCCTCACGGCACGCGGGCAACATTACCCAAATCAACTTTCTGGGGGTGAGCAACAACGTGTTGCCTTAGCTCGTGCCTTTGCCCCCGAACCACAACTGGTATTTGCCGATGAGCCAACGGGTAATTTAGATTTAACAACAGGAAAACAAATTACCGAACAAATGTTTGCCTTAAACCAACAAAGTAAAACAACCCTAATTTTAGTCACCCATGATTTGGAAATTGCGGCTTGCTGCCAACGTGTTTTTCGCTTGGAAAGCGGTAAGTTAATTAAGGAGGAGGCGCAGTGAAACGGTTAGCAATCTTTAATTGCAAAGGCGGCGTTGGCAAAACCACGACCACACTCAATTTGAGTGCCGCAATGGCGCGGGCTGGCGAAAAAGTAACAATGATCGATATGGATCCGCAAGCGCATTTGACGCGGATTTTATCGGCTCCGCCTGCGGATGCTCGCGAAAGCTTATTTGGCTTTTTTTCGAACAATCATCCCTTGCACACTTTGCAGCTTCCTTGGCAAGGGATTGGCAATCTGATTCCTTCGCATGGGCAATTGATGAAGGTAGATTCCTTGTTTGGCAAAGGCCCAGCAGCCTTATTACGCTTAAAGCAAGGTTTGGACACCTATGATGCCGTGGAGCAACGCATTGTATTGTTAGATAGCTGCCCTTACGTTGGCGTGTTGTCGTTGAATGCGATTTTTGCGTCTGATTTTGTCTTAGTTCCGGTTTCTGCCGATTACTTATCGGTACAAGGCGCGCAGCAAATTGATCGTACCTTAGCTGCCTTAGAGCCAGTGATGAAACGTCGGATTCCTCGGCGTTATGTGTTGACGCGCTATGATCGCCGCCGTCGTTTAGGGGATGAAGTCAAACGAATTTTGCGTGAGAGCTATCCCGGTGAGTTATGCGAAACGGTGATTTCAGAAAGTGTTTCGTTAACGGAAAGCCCCTCTGTTGGTAAGGATGTGTTTAGCCATCAACCCGAAAGCCGGGGTGCGTCGGAATATCAAGAGTTATTAGAAGAATTAAATTCGCAGGGAATTGTTTAATCGTATTTACAACGATTAAATGGTG
>CAZOBT010000120.1:6512-7065 GCA_964578025.1 uncultured Rhodocyclaceae bacterium
TAAATCCACAATATCTTCGAACGAATTAGGGGAGAGACTGCCGGTGACTGCCGGGCGCGAAACATTCTCTTCCCATGATTCAACAATCTCGCTGCCCCGATACATACGCAGCAGCTTTTCTTGAGCTTCTGCCAAGGTATGCCCATGAATAATTAGCTTATCGACAATTGCGCCGCTGCGGGTGCGAATGCGAAAACCGAACTTGTTGATATTGGGTAGTTGCATCGTTTTTCTAATATTTGTCTAATTTCGTATATCGCCAGAGTATACGATTGAACACGTTAATACCAAAGTAACAATCTGTATTTCATGCAACAGATTTAGCAAAACCTCATCATTGTTGCAGTAAACGCGCCACCAGCCTTCCACTGCGCACCGCTCCTTCTAGGGTTGCGGGATAGTCTGCCCAAGTGTAATCACCACATAGATAAAGGTTTCTGGTAATAGTAAATGCTTGCTTTCGTTGTAAGCTAATACTGGCATAGTGATCTGGGGTACATGAGAAAGTGGCGCGTTGTTCAGTAATGCGCTTTGCCCACAACGGTGTAAGCCA
>CAZOBT010000121.1:0-7039 GCA_964578025.1 uncultured Rhodocyclaceae bacterium
CAATCCATCAGCCGTGGCGTTGCTTACGCACCTTATGCTGACTTGGTGTGGTGTGAAACTGGCGTGCCTGATATTGGCTTCGCTCGTGAATTCGCTCAAGCCGTGCAAGCCGCTTGCCCTGGCAAGTTGTTGTCTTACAACTGCTCTCCCTCCTTCAACTGGAAGAAGAACCTGAACGATTCCCAAATTGCTTCTTTCCAAGACGAATTGTCCGCTCTCGGTTACAAGTACCAATTCATCACCTTGGCTGGTATCCACGTCAACTGGTACAACACCTTCAAGTTCGCTCACGCTTACGCTCGTGGCGAAGGCATGAAGCACTATGTTGATATGGTGCAAGAACCTGAATTCGCTGCTCGCGAACAAGGTTACACCTTCGTTTCTCACCAACAAGAAGTTGGTACTGGCTACTTCGACGAAGTCACCACCGTGATCCAAGGTGGCTCTTCTTCCGTGAAGGCTCTGACTGGTTCTACCGAAGAAGAACAATTCCACTAAGAATTGCGTCATCCCTTGACCCGACTTGGGTCACCCGAAGCCAGCCCTCACAAGGGGCTGGCTTTTTTTATCGTCATGTTTTTCTGGGATAATCCCAAAATTACGGCAAAACATTGATCATCATGCTTTGCGGATTTACAAAACTATGCACAAAATTACGCCTTTTGCGCCCTTTCAACGTTAAGCTGTTAACCCACTGATTTACATCCTCATTTATGGCATTACCCAGACTTCCCAGTCATTACAAACGTTCTTTTGCGACCTTAACTGAACCACTATCAGTGCGCGGCTATTTGGCCTTTTATGGTATTGCAACACGAGATATTCAGGTCACAAAAGGTGGGGTTCTGCTGTTATATGGCACCTGCGCAGGCAATTTATATTTGCATGCTGGTGCAAAGGCGATTATTTATGGCTTTGTTGCCGGACAAATTGAGAACTCTGGGGGTGAAGTCCATATATTTGGCACAGTGATTGGTACGCTGATTGATACCGATAATAAAAATTTAGCGGCTAACCATGTTTACCCTGTCGCTAACTGTGCAGTTGGTGATGAAGCGTTAATTCCTTTCTCGGATTTAGATCGCATTCCCAAAACAAGTCCACCTGTGCACATTGGTACAGAACGTTTTTCTGCCCGTTTCCAGATTATCAATAAAGACTTACGAGTCACTAGCCGTGCCGCCTTACATAGCGTCGTTTCTGGCGATATTCGAGTTGAATCTGGGGCGGTACTGATTCTTTATGGTCTATGTGGGCAAAACTTATACATTGAAGAAAATGCCAAAGTTCTAATCTATGGCACGGTCGTTGGGCAGGTAATCAATTTGGGGGGCGAGCTTGCCATTATGGGCAAAGTCATTGGTGGTGTTTCAACCCAATCCGGTCAAACTTGGATTGACCCCCAAGCCCAAGTGTTAAACCCACCAACCTCGTTGGATGAAATTTACCCAGACCGTTTTGCTTCATGGCGAGCTTTACTAAGCAAGGGAAATATTGCATTACTCAAACAAGCAATCATCTTGCAGTTTGTGGTGTTCTGTCTCACGCTTGTTGCCGTATTTTCTTGGGTTAAACCTAGCCATACAGGCTTAAGTTTTGCAAGACAAAGCCAAACATGGAGTGAGTTAATTTCTGGCGTTACGGCTGGCGTATTACATAGCCCCGCCATTTTTGGAATTTTCTGCTCAATCGGAATCTGGTTAACACTCGCCACATTTTGTTTGTGGCGATTACCTGATTGGCTAAGGAAAAATCGACAACGCTTGTTTGTACCGATCTGGCTGATTGGCACCATATTTTCTAGCATGACTGCCGTCATGGTATTTAGTGCCTTCCTTGCCGCCATTTTGCCTAACTCTTAAATAACAATACCATGACATTTGAACCACCAATGCTCCGTCCTTTGCCTATGCGTTTCGAGCCAGTACGCGAACACTTATGCCTAGAAGACAGCCTGATTCTTTATGGTAGCGTGGTCGCAATGGTAGAGGTATTCCCTGGCGCATCGCTGCATCTGTATGGCCCCTGTGTTGGCAAAATCATCGTTCACCCCGGTAGCAAAGTTGTGGTGTACAGCACGGTAACAGGCAGGATTCGTAATTTAGGTGGGGAGCTGGTGTTATATGGGCAAGTCGTAGGCGAAGTTACACCTAATGAGAAAGGAACTTATCTAGCTTCATCCGCCCGCCTCTGGCATCCACCACGATAGACCAAATCAGAAAATTTTTAATTTTCTATGCGGAATATAATTTAATTTGAGATTTATAATTACAGACCAAATAAAGTCAGTAAGAGCGACCTAACCGGTAAATACTAAAACGATAGCCATAAATAGTGCGCCAAGTAAGGGCACGAGTAAGCTAATCGTCAACAGCAGAAGAATTAACGCGAGCACAAGCGTCAGGGCAAATAAAACACTGATAGGTACAAATAAACACAACTTACCTACATGATGTCCAGTACGGTGCACTAAAGCCAGAATAAAAAACGTCCCCCAAATCGCCAGAGAACAAATCACGGCAAGGGTCAAAGGATGCGATGTCACTGCCTCAAACGTTTGGCGAAAGGCTTGCGCCAAGCTTGGCGAATCAGCGATATGCCCAATTTTTAACTCTGGTGAGCCACCAAGGCGCAACCACATAAAAACGCCAATTACCGCGCTTTGTAAGAGCAAACCCAGCAGCAAAGGATGACGAACCCGAGCTTGGGTGAGTTGTTGTTGCAGCTGCTGCCAGAGTTGCTGTAATTGCATTGTTTTCTCACAAATGTAGAACCCCACCCTGACAGGTGGCAGAGTTTTGTAGGCGTGTAATGGTAGGCAACAAATCTAAGCCCGTTAATTGCTTTAAGGCTTCGGCTTTCTCGCGTAGTTCGGATAACGCAATATGGATGTTGTCGCCGACAGCGGCAAAAGCAATCGCATTGCCACTATCACAGGATGGAAAAACAATGCTGCGTCCAGCAAAAGCCTGGTGCAACCGCTCCGCGCTGGCGAGAAAGCCCTTGCTCCGTCCGAGTAGATTGCAGACAAGGAGGCCATTGCCTGACAGCTTTTCACGACAAGCAGCATAGAAATCGGGTACATCCAAACGCCCCGGACGTGCATCCGCCCCAAAACCATCGACAAAAATTACATCAAACTTTTCAGCGTTGTGCTGAGGATTCACCATGTAATCCGCACCATCGGCAATGTCGATCTGGAAATGGGTGGATTGTGCGGGCAACTTAAAGTATTGGCTTGCCATTGCGACGACCGCAGGATTGATCTCAACCACTTTGCTGATGGTTTCTGGCAGGTAACGTGCAATAAAACGCGACAAGGAAGCCGCTCCAAGCCCAATTTGCAAACAACGGCGCGGCCAAGTTAGCTCGTCGCGCAAGAGCAAACAAGCCATCATTTCACGGGTATAGGCCAGCTCTAAGGCATCAGGACGCGCCAAACGCATTGCCCCTTGCACCCAAGTTGAGCCAAAGTGCAAATAGCGCACGCCTGCCTTTTCGCTGAAATTTATTTCATGTGCCATAGCAAATTAGTTTTGTTGGAAACAGCAAATGCAGTAAACACTTAATGCCCAGCGAGCAACTGCCGCAAATCGGCAGCCAGCGCGTCGGCAGGCAGCTCGTGTGCCACGCTGAGACGTAATTTCCCAGCAGGATCATAAACATAAGAAAAAACACTGTGGTCAATGCTATAGCTACTCGGTGTTTTCCCCGGATTTTTTTGGTAGAAAACCCGGAACTCTTTGGCAAGCTTTTTGGTTTCCTCGGGCGTGGTATATAAACCAAGGAAACTTGGATGGAATGCTGGAACGTACTCTTTTAATAGTTCGGGCGTGTCCCGCTCGGGGTCAACGGTGGCAAATAAAACCTGCACCCTCTCTGCATCTTTCCCCAGCAATTGCATCACCTCAGCCGCACGCGCCAAAGCCGTTGGGCAGACATCCGGGCATTGTGTATAACCGAAAAATAAAATGACAACTTTACCTCGCCAATCATGCAAGGTATGTGCGTTGCCATTGGCATCAAGTAGCTTGAAATCACGGGCAAATTGCGGATTATCTAAAACCGTGGCATTAAAATGCACTTCTGGCTTTTTCTCGCTACAGGCAAACAAAAATAAACTCAGAAAAACCATCAGCCCTAAACGCAGCATTGGCAGACAACGGTGGTTTATCCATGTAGCAAGCATGATGGTTTTTCCTTTCTTACTTAGTGCTTTTGCAAACGTTTTAACTTAGTGATGATGATGTCCCGCCGTAGTAACCATGTCTTTGGCCTCGGCAACAACTTCGATTGTTTTTTGCTTGCCACCCTCTTCTACCGTCAAGGTTAATGGCACTTTATCCCCAGCTTTAATCGGAGCTTTTAAGTCCATTAGCATAATGTGGTAACTACCGGGTTTCAATTCAACCATCTGCTTGGCAGGTAGTGACAACTTGGGAATCTGGCGCATTTTCATGACCCCATCTGCCATGCTCATTTCATGCACCTCAACGACAGGGATTGCTGCCGATTTTGCACTCAACAAATTCCCACCTTCTGAGCTAGTAATTTGCATGAATGCCCCTGTCGCTTTTTGTGCTGCCGTAGTAGCACGCACCCAAGCTTGGCTCACGTTAACCTCTGCTTGCGCAGAGCTAAACGGTAATACACACAGTGCGATGGCACAGCAAGAAAGAATTTGACGCATGTTTTTCCTCCAAGGAATAAAAATAGGCGGGAGGATTATAAGGAGACACCCACAAAGCTGATTGATTTATCGCAATCGGTGCTTTGTCAGAGCAGAGCAACAAAAGAGTTCCATGACTCTGATTTCTGTTTAATACCAAATCATTATTTGGTAGGAAAAACCAAGATGCTCAAATTTTTTGACGCAGAAAAAGAATTAGGCCAGCTTGTGACTGGCCTAATTCTTTGAATTTATTGGTCGGGGCGGCGGGATTCGAACTCGCGACCCCTTGCACCCCATGCAAGTGCGCTACCAGGCTGCGCTACGCCCCGACATGCTTCGCATTGTAGCAGAGAATTTTTGATTAAGCAAATACCCAATAAACCAATAATTTTCTGCAACTACGACAACAAACCAACTTTAATACCAATCAAATATGTTGCTTTGTTTGGTATAAGCGGAAAAAGCTTGGAAATACAGGCTAGAACAAGCTTAAGCCGCTTTTTCTACATAAGAGGCTTCAACAGCCGCCTTTAATTTTTGGCTCGCATGAAAAGTTACAACACGACGTGCTGTAATAGGAATTTCTTCTCCGGTCTTGGGATTGCGTCCCGGACGCTGGGGTTTGTCGCGGAGTTGGAAATTACCAAAGCCAGAAAGCTTCACGCTATCACCTTCTTCCAAGGCGGCACGAATTTCATGGAAAAACGCTTCTACCATGTCTTTCGCTTCACGTTTGCTTAAGCCAACCTGCTCACAGAGCAAGTCCGCTAATTCGGCTTTTGTTAAAGTAGATTTATCCTTCTCAGTTGGAAGGTTGGTATCAGGCACGGAGTTTGGCATCGAAGTTTTGTTCCAAATACTGAATAAGCTGTTGAACGGCTGCATCGACTTCAGCGTCTTGCAACGTGCGCTGAGTATCTTGCAGCACTACCCGGAAAGCAAGACTCTTCTTGTTTTCGGGAATTCCTTTACCGACATACACATCAAAAAGCGAAAGCTCTTGCACTAAGGTCGAGCGGGCTTGGTGCATCCCAGCCATCACATCGGCTAAAGCAATGTTCTGCTCCAGCACAATAGCCAAATCACGCACAACAGCCGGGAAGCGTGACACTTCTTGATACGCCGGAACATTGGCTTGCCCCAAAGCAGCGAGTTGTAACTCAAAAACAACTGGCGGATTGGGTAAATCATATTTCTGACACCACTCAGGATGCAGTTCCCCCAGCACACCAACCAATTCACCATTAAGGTAAATCGCGCTAGAACGTCCGGGGTGTAAGGCTGGATGCTGAGTGCGCACAAAGCTAGCCGCAAGTGGCGCGAACAGATTTTCTAAATCGCCTTTGACATCAAAGTAATCCACTTTACGTCCGGCATCACCCCATTGCTCTGGTAGGGCTGTGCCATACGCAAGGCCAGAAAGCACCCAAGGCTGGTGATAACCTGCAACAGGCGTACCCGATGTCGTTTTAGTAAAACAACGCCCCAGTTCAAATAAACGAACCTGCGATTGCTTACGTTTTAAATTGGTTTGCAAATTTGCCACCAAGCCGCTTAACAAGGTGCTGCGCATCACTGCCAGTTGGCTGGCAATTGGATTCGCTAAACGAATTGGGTCGGGATTGTTGGCAAAATCTTGTTCCCAAGCAGCCTCAACGAACGCAAAGTTAATGACTTCTTGGTATCCAGCTGCTGCCAACGCTAGGCGTAGTGCTTGTACAGGACGTTGCTTTTCCGTTTGCGGCAACATCGACAATGCAGCTTGCGGAGCAATCGCTGGGATATTGTCGTAGCCATGAATTCGCGCAATTTCTTCAATCAAATCTTCTTCGATTTGAATATCGAAACGATACGAAGGCGGAGTGACTAAAAATACGCCATCTGCTTCACTAAAGCTTAAGCCAAGACGGGTAAAGATAGCCGCAATATCAGCTGTGCTAAAAGCAAAACCCAACACTTTCACCGCACGTTCGCGGCGCAAACGCACCGGGGTGCGTTGTGGCAAATCTGCTTGCGCCACGGCTTCCGTGACACGTCCTGCTGCTCCACCACAAATTGCAAGGATTAGCTCACTGGCACGTTCCAAAGCCGCCAGCGTTCCCGCAAAATCGACCCCACGCTCAAAGCGGTGAGATGCATCGCTACTGAAGTTATAACGCCGCGCCCGACCAGCAATGGCTTTCGGTGCAAAGAAGGCAGATTCTAAAAAGACATTGCTGGTGTTCAAAGTTACGCCAGAGGCTGCACCACCCATAATCCCCGCTAAGGCTAATGGTGCCCCCGTATCGGCGATTAACAACACATCCGCCGCAGGCGTAATGGTTTGTTCATTCAGCAACTGCAAACTATCGCCCGCCTGCGCCCAAC
>CAZOBT010000122.1:0-7016 GCA_964578025.1 uncultured Rhodocyclaceae bacterium
GCACACAGCATTCTAAGCAAAAAGTTATAAAGAAATAAAAACATCGTCTTTGGCGTTATAAAGAAGCCACTTATATTCGCCCCCATTCGATAGTGTGCTTTGGGGATTCTTCATGAAATCTGCGCGTTTTGCCCGTTCTTTGCTCGCCCTGTTCGCGGCTGGCAGCTTATTTGCCGCTCACGCCGAGGTGAGTTTGTTAAATGCCTCGTATGACGTTGCCCGCGATGTGTATAAAGACTACAACCCGATGTTCCAAAAATATTGGAAAGCAACCACTGGGGAAAATGTGGAATTAAAGCAATCGCATGGCGGTTCAAGTAAGCAAGTTCGCGCTGTGGCGGATGGCATGGAAGCCGATGTGGTGACGATGAACCAAGCCACCGATGTCGAATTTCTCGCCGATAAAGGCTTAGTCGCAAAAGATTGGGCGAAGAAATTCCCCAATAACGCCTCGCCCTATACCTCGACGATGGTGTTTATTGTGCGTAAGGGCAATCCGAAGAATTTGAAGGATTGGAACGACCTTGCCGCCCCCGGCGTACAAGTGATTCTGCCGCATCCAAAAAATACTGGGAATGGACGCTATTCCTACCTTGCCGCCTATGGCTATGCCCTCAAACAGCCCGGCGGGAATGAAGCGAAGGCCAAGCAATTTGTCGCGGTGTTCTTGAAAAACGCCCCTTTATTTGCGGCTGGCGGACGCGATGCCACCACCACCTTTATGCAGCGCGGCTTAGGTGATGTGCTGGTGAGCTTTGAAAGCGAAGCCGAGTTAATCGCCAAAGAATTTGGGCGCGGCAATTTTGAAGTGGTCTACCCCAGCCTGTCGATCCTTGCCGAATTCCCCGTTGCGGTCGTGCAAACCGTGGTCGATAAAAAAGGTTCGCGCAAGCAAGCCGAAGCCTATTTGAATTACCTGTGGTCAAAAGAAGGGCAAGAAAACGCCGCCCAAAATTATCTGCGCCCACGCAATGCCGATCTATTGAAGAAATACGCGGCGCAATTCCCCACGATCAAAACCTTTAGCGTTGATGACGTATTTGGCGGGTGGAGCAAAGCCGCTGCGGCGCACTTCAAAGATGGCGGTAGCTTTGACCAGATTTATCAAAGCAAATAATCGCCATGACTCAACACACCGCTTCACCCCAAGTCTTGCCCGGCTTTCGCCTCGCGCTGGGCTATACCTTGGGCTATCTCTCCCTGCTCATTTTGTTGCCACTGGCGAGCATGATCTTAAAAAGCAGCAGCTTGGGCTGGGGGGAAATTTTTGCGCTTGCAACAGGCGAACGGGTTATCGCGGCGATGAAAGTCACCTTTGGCGCGTCCTTGTTAGCGGCAGGCATCAATGCCTTATTTGGCCTGATTGTGGCGTGGGTCTTGGTGCGTTATCCCTTCCCCGGCAAACGCTTGGTTGATGCCTTAGTTGATTTACCCTTTGCTCTGCCGACCGCTGTCGCGGGGATTACCTTAGCCACCCTATTTGCCGGAAATGGCTGGGTGGGCAAATTCCTTGAGCCTTACGGGATCAAAGTCGCGTACACGCCCTTGGGCATTGTCGTGGCCTTAACCTTTGTCACCCTGCCTTTTGTCGTGCGCACCTTGCAGCCAGTGATTGAAGACATTGAAACCGAGGTCGAAGAAGCCGCTGCCTCTTTGGGGGCTTCGCGCTGGCAAACCTTTAGCAAAGTCATTTTCCCTGCGATTTTTCCCGCCTTATTAACCGGCTTTACCTTGGCCTTTTCCCGCGCCATTGGTGAATTTGGCTCGGTCATCTTTATTGCAGGCAATATGCCAATGGTGTCAGAAATCGTGCCGCTGCTGATTATTTCTAAACTGGAACAATACGATGTGTTGGGCGCGACCGCCTTGGCGGTGGTAATGCTCGGCTTGTCCTTTATCTTGTTGCTCTTGATTAACTGGCTGCAATGGTGGACGGCGAATCGGCATCAGGGCAAATTTACCGAGGAGGCGCGGCCATGAGTCATGCGGTAAAACGTGCCGCCGCCGAACCTGCTTGGGTGCGCTACACCCTGACCGGGATCGCGCTGGCCTTCCTCTTTGTCTTTTTGGCCTTACCTCTGGCGGCAGTGTTTGTCGAAGCCTTTGCCCAAGGCTGGGACAAATACGCCGAAGCCCTGCAAGAACCAGAAACCCGTTCCGCCATTTGGCTCACCGTTGGGATTGCCCTTGCCGTGTTGCCCTTCAATATCGTCTTTGGCGTAGCGGCGGCTTGGTGTATTGCCAAATTTGAATTTCGCGGCAAAGCCTTGTTGATTACCTTGATTGATCTGCCCTTTGCCGTCAGTCCGGTCGTTGCAGGTTTGATCTTTATCCTGCTCTTTGGCAGTCATGGCTGGTTTGGTGAATGGCTGCAAGCCAACGACATCAAGATCATTTTTGCCATTCCCGGCATGATCCTCGCTACCTTGTTTATTTCCTTCCCCTTCATTGCCCGCGAATTGATCCCGTTGATGCAATCGCAAGGCAAAGACGAAGAAGAAGCGGCGGTGTCGCTGGGGGCTTCGGGCTGGCAGATGTTTTGCAAAGTCACCCTGCCCAATATCAAATGGGGCTTGCTCTATGGTGTGATCCTCGCCAATGCCCGTGCGATGGGCGAATTTGGCGCGGTCTCGGTGGTTTCTGGACATATTCGCGGCGAAACCAACACCCTGCCGCTGCATGTGGAAATTCTTTATAACGAATACAACCAAATCGGCGCGTTTGCCGCTGCTTCGATCCTTGCCCTCTTAGCCCTCGTCACCTTGGTGGTAAAAACCATTGTCGAGTGGCGGATGCGCCAAGAAACCGCGATGTTAGAAGCCACATTACCGCCGGAACAAACCAAGGCCACGGAGTCCTTGTCATGAGCATTAACATTCAGCAAGTTAGCAAGCGTTTTGGCAACTTCGTTGCCTTAGACAACATCAATTTAGACATTCCCACCGGCGAACTCGTCGCCCTACTTGGCCCTTCCGGCTGTGGCAAAACCACACTGCTACGCATCATTGCCGGGATGGAATCGGCTGACCACGGCAGCATCCATTTTTCGGGCGAAGATGCCACGCATTTGCATACCCGCGAACGCAACGTTGGCTTTGTTTTCCAACATTACGCCCTGTTCCGCCATATGACGGTATTTGAAAACGTCGCCTTTGGCCTGCGGGTGAAACCGCGCAAACAACGTCCCAACGAAGCCGAGATTAAACGCCGCGTCATGGAATTGTTGTCCTTGGTACAACTGGATTGGCTGGCAGACCGCTATCCCTCGCAACTTTCGGGCGGGCAACGCCAACGCATCGCCTTAGCCCGTGCCTTGGCAGTTGAGCCAAAAGTTTTGTTGCTGGATGAGCCATTTGGTGCGTTGGATACCAAAGTGCGCAAGGAATTGCGCCGCTGGTTGCGTCGCCTACACGACGAAATGCACATCTCCAGCGTATTTGTGACCCATGACCAAGAAGAAGCCTTAGAAGTAGCGGATCGGGTCGTGGTGATGAATCATGGCAAGATCGAACAAATTGGCACACCCGACGAGGTGTACTCCAACCCCGCCACGCCCTTTGTCTATCAATTCTTAGGCAATGTGAACGTCTTTCATGACCGCTTACATGGTAGCTGGGCAGAAGTCGAACGCCCTGCGCACAACCCCAGCGGCGCAGCCAACAGCAAAGACAAAATCACCGCCTTTGTCCGTCCCCACGACATCGACATCACCCTGCACGAAACCCCCGCCGCCCTCGCCGCCACGGTGCAATACATCCACCTCATCGGCCCGACGGTACGGGTCGAACTGGCGCACGGCAGCGAAATCGTCGAAGTCGAACTCTCCCGCGACCGCCAACAAGAGCTACAACTCACCCAAGGCCAAGCCGTGTGGTTCAAACCCCGCCAACTCAAAGCCTTCAACGCCCAAGGCCAAGCCCTCCCCACCCCCAGCCAAAGTCCCCAAAAACAAGCGTTTTTGTTTTAACAAGGACAAACCCCCGCCCCCCTTCGGGGTACTCCCCCATAGGGGAGAATTTCAAGCTCTTGATGTTGCAAGCTTCTTAATTCCCCTCCTTTGGAGGGGTACGCCGCAGGCGGGGGGTGGTTACGGCTAGAAAATATAGACCAAATTGAAAATTTGTCATTAGGCTATGTTGAATATGGTATGTACAGAATAGACCAAATAAAACATAAAAATATAAAAGCCCAGAGATGCGTGAGCAAATCTGGGCTTTCTTATAACGAGGGCAATAAGCATTTGCTTATTGCCTTGCTACAACCGATAGATTGTTACCAATTGGCTTCGCGTTCAGGTGTCGCGGTAATTTTGTGGATGGACAAATCCGCGCCTTCGTATTCTTCTTCCTGATCCAAACGCAGGCCGAAGATGGCTTTTAACGCGCCATACACGGCAAAGCCACCGATTAAAGCCACGCTGATTGCCATCAAGGTCATAATCAGTTGCGGCATAAAAGCGATACCGCCTAAGCCACCAAGGGCTTTGCTACCGAAGATACCGGCGGCAATCCCGCCCCATGCCCCGCATAAGCCATGCAAAGGCCACACGCCTAACACGTCATCAATCTTCCAGCGGTTTTGTGTCAGGGTAAACATCACCACAAATAATGCACCAGCAATCCCACCAACCACTAACGCCCCCATTGGGTGCATCAAATCGGAACCCGCACACACCGCAACTAAGCCTGCCAAGGGGCCGTTATGGACGAAGCCAGGGTCGTTTTTGCCCATGATGAGCGCGACAATCGTGCCACCAACCATCGCCATTAAGGAGTTAATGGCGACTAAGCCAGAGATTTTGTCTAAGGTTTGCGCACTCATCACGTTAAAACCAAACCAGCCCACCGCCAGAATCCATGCCCCCAAAGCCAAGAAGGGGATCGATGAAGGGGGATGCGCAGCAATCGCCCCACTCTTGTGATAGCGACCGTGGCGCGCACCAAGCAATAACACCGCCGGTAAGGCAATCCAACCGCCCATGGCATGAACGACCACTGAGCCAGCGAAATCATGGAACTCTTCGCCAAAGCTGGCTTTTAACCACGCTTGAATGCCAAAGGCTTGATTCCAAGCAATGCCTTCAAAGAAGGGATAGACGAAACCGACCAACAGGAAGGTTGCAATTAGTTGTGGATGGAATTTGGCACGTTCGGCAATCCCACCGGAAATGATGGCGGGGATAGCCGCAGCAAAGGTTAATAAGAAGAAGAACTTCGTTAATTCAAAACCGTTTTGCTGCGCTAAGGTTTCTGCCCCGGCAAAAAAATTGATGCCATAGGCCACGCCATAGCCAATGAAGAAATAAGCAACGGTAGAAACGGCAAAGTCAGACAGAATTTTGACCAAGGCGTTAACTTGGTTCTTTTTGCGTACCGTCCCCACTTCAAGGAAAGCAAAGCCTGCGTGCATTGCCAACACCATGATGGCACCAAGCAGGATAAATAAAACGTCGCTACTGGTTTTTGCTGCGTCCATGAATACTCCTAAGAAAAAATCTCGCTCATGTAAGCAAGCACCATTCCAGTGCAAAAAATTTATTTACACACCAATATAATCAATAGCTTAAGTCAGGTTAACTACAACTCGCCCCAAAACAAAGCGCACATCGTTGGTGCAAGATTGCGATGTGCGCCTTAAAACAGTGCGCAATAACTTTTTACGCACCAATCAAGTTATTAGGAATGACTCAGGGATTATTTTGGTGCAAGTTCCTGCGGTAGCAGCACCCACATCCGCCCACTTTGCTTCATCCGCCCCGCTTGCTCCCCAGCATCTGGGCCAAAGCCCCAGAAGAAATCCGCACGTACTGCACCTTTAATCGCCCCTCCGGTATCTTGCGCAAACATCAAACGGCGCATTGGCTGCGGATTGTTTGGATAGGTCGTATCCAAAAATACGGGCGCACCTAAGGGAACGCTGCGTGGATCAACTGCAATACTGCGGCTAGGGGTCAATGGCACGCCTAATGCGCCTTGCGGCCCATCACCTTGGCTGCTGGGAGCCATTTCGCGGAAGAAGACATAGCTTGGATTACGATTGAGCAATTCTTGCACCCGTTGCGGATTATTCCGCGCCCAGTTTTGAATGCCTTGCATCGACGCTTCATCTGGGCGCAATTCGCCACGTTCAATCAGTACCTTACCAATCGATTGATACGGGTAGCCGTTTTGATCCGCATAGCCAAGGCGAACCAGACTGCCATCAGGCAAGCGCACCCGCCCTGAACCTTGCACCTGTAAGAAGAACAGCTCAATTGGGTCATCCACCCACACAATGGGTTTACTGCTTGTTGCCGCTTTCCCGGATTCAATCTCGGCACGTTGGGCATAAGGCACCACCTTATTGCCCTGCAAACGTCCGCGTAAGCGCATATTCTTTAATTCGGGATAGACATCCCCCAATTCAATGGTCAGCAAATCATCTGGCACACCTAAGACCTTGTATGGGGTAGCGCGGGTTTGGGTGCGTGTGCCACGCAGCAAGGGTTCGTAATAGCCCGTAATTAGGCCGGTGGCTTTACCATCTGTCGCCACAATGGCGTAGGGGCGGAAATTGTCCTCAAAGAAGTAGCGAATTGCATTGGGCTGATTCGGGTCAATTTGGCTCATCAAGGAACAAACTCTGCGCCACGGTTGCTTGCTGGCTAAACCGCGACACGATTGGCGGAAGGCAGGCCATGTGGCGAGAAAATCATC
This sequence comes from uncultured Rhodocyclaceae bacterium, assembly GCA_964578025.1. Lineage (GTDB taxonomy): Bacteria > Pseudomonadota > Gammaproteobacteria > Burkholderiales > Rhodocyclaceae > CAZOBT01. The sequence continues at coordinate 6,696 of CAZOBT010000122.1, forward strand.
ATTCTGCCAATTGGGCAGCTCATCCCAGTTAACAGGAATGAGTTGCCGATCGGCACTAACGGCGGCTGGGATTGCCCCAGTCGTACTGCTCGTACTGGCGGTGCTGGCAGTGTTGGTTGAAGGACGGGTTTGCGTGTTGCTTGCCCGTTCGGTGATTGGCGGATTGCTGAGTGTTGAACAGGCAGCAAGGACGAGGGTGGCACAAAGACTGAGTGCGTGAGTGAGTTGGCTTTTTGTCATGGTTTTGGCTACAGTCAAGAACTTTGTTAAGTCCTTAAGTATAAAGCCGGATACCCCATGTCTTCTTCTCCTCCCTTACCT
>CAZOBT010000123.1:0-6978 GCA_964578025.1 uncultured Rhodocyclaceae bacterium
TTCTCCTTCTTACAAACGGGGTTAATCAAAGAGCGAGGCCGAAGAGTAAAGGCAGGTTTTGGGGTTTGTCAACGCTTTTTAGGGGGTTAACGGAGTCAGAGCCTATCCCGGTAGTGAAGGCTTTGGCGATCAAGGTTGGTTAGGTAACGACCGGGTATCGCTTCTAGCGCGTGAGTGAGAGTGATTGTCGTGCAAGGATAAATAGATGCCAAGATGCCAAAATCCAAGATGCCAAAATTTATCCTTGCCTTTTTCTTGGCTTTATTTCATAATCGAAGACTTTATTTTTCACCCTAGAAGCTGAAGAGAATTTTATGGCCAACAGCGCACAAGCCCGTAAGCGCGCACGCCAAGCTGATAAGCAGCGTGCTCATAATGCCAGCCTCCGCTCCACGCTGCGCACCGCTATCAAGCGCGTTCGCCAAGCGGTTGCGGCTGGTGACAAAGCCGCCGCCCAAGGCGTGTTCCAGCAATCCGTTTCTGTTATCGATCGTATCGCTGACAAGAAAATCATTCACAAGAACAAAGCATCTCGTCATAAGAGCCGCTTGTCTGCTAGCGTTAAGGCAATGGCTGCGGCCTAATTTGCTCCTAACGTCAGGTTGACGCTTGTGAAAAAGGCATCCGTAAGGATGCCTTTTTTATTTACAAGATGCAGAGTTAAATGCATCCAAAACTGCATCAAGAACTACTCTCCCGTTTTCTTCTTCTATCAGGGAAAACTGTCGCTCTTCATAATGCAGTAGCCCTTGCTTACCACAGATAAGGACGCTGCTAGAGCGCGTTCCGTAATCATATTCCGGCGCACGAATATAAATGGCAGACAGGCATTTTTCCCATGCGATAGGTACGCCAGTATTGGGTAGTTCATTGTCGGCTGCCAAGGCTTGATCTTGTAACAAGGCAAATAGTGCGGCTATATCTGGGGATGTTCCTTGTTGCTTGCTCTTGGCGAGTACGGTGGTAAACATTGTTTTTGCGCGTCGTAACTTAGGCCATGGGGTATCCAAATAAGCATTTGAAATCGCATAGATGCCGGGGGCAAGAGCCATACTGCCGCCTTGGCGATTGGAGTGATAGCACAACGTTTCGCCATCGCTCAGCAAAAGATTGCATCCTGCATAAACAGGCCAATCTTGCTGTGTTAGCCATTGGGCTGGCGGGGTGTTAGCAAGCAAAAAATCACACACCAACGCTCCGCGTGAACGCTCGCCTACGGTTTTATTTGGCTCGCGAAAATTCGTCAATGCGGCAAAACGTTGGCCTTGCTCCCGCCACCCCAACCAAGTACCACCAGCTGACAAATCTTTTCCAGCACAAATTCCGTTTTCCCATTGATGTAATGGGGCAGTGGGGCGGGAAAAAAATTCATCCCGATTCGCCGCCACAACTAGGGGCAAATCAGGATGAACTTTCCATGCAATTAGTATTAAACACATCGGCGCACAAATCTTTTCGCCAAGTAGCGTAAGGCAAAAATCATGCGACAACTTCTGGATTGACAGCAGTTGCACTAACGCTAACGCCATCTAATTGCAGATGATGCAAACTATTGGCGTAATTGGCTTGCACCACAGCCAACCCATAGCAAGCCCCATCGGGATGCGGGGCAGTCGTGACTAATTTGCCCACAGCTTGTTCAGGGTGCTCTGGTGAAAACAGATCATCCCCCGGCTGTAAGTTGGCACTACTCTGCACGCGATACAGGTGGCGTTTGACTTTGCCCAGATATTGCGTCCGCGCCACGATTTCTTGGCCGGGATAGCAACCCTTATGGAAGCTGACCCCGCCAATTTTTTCAAAATCTGCCATTTGTGGTACGAACTCTTCGCGTGTGGCAGCGGTAATTAAGGGAATACCGGCTTCAATCTCAAGGTAATCCCATGCGGGTTTACCCACGGGTTTGGCTAACGTTGCCAACTTGTCCCACCAAGCACTTGCCTCAGCAACGGGTATATACAATAAGAAACGCCCATTTTCTAATTGCAATAATGTCGCATTGTCAGTGTTGGCACTGTGTAATACCCCGTTCGGCAGATTCAGTCCCAAGCTTTGTAAAGCCATGCCAACATTGCCCCCAGCAACACCCAGTACGACATAATCATGTCGCGGTGTAATGCTAACCTTTGCCCGCAAAACAAACATCGCTAGGCGTTTGGCAATCGCTGGGGCTAAATCGGCAGCCAACAATAAGTTGACGCTTGGTGCTTGCTCGTCTTGCGCAGACCAGACAAGGAAATTCGCTAACATCCGGCCTTTAGCGGAGCACCATGCTGCATGTTGCACTTGCCCTTGGCCTAAATGCTTAACGTCATTGGTTAATTGACTATGCAAAAAGCTTAATCTGTCGTCGCCTTGGCAAGACAAGACTTGCAGATGATGTAAGGGGCAAAGCACCAATGCTCCTTGGCTGCTTAACTCTAATTCATCGGCAGCATCGCCAAAACTAACAACATTTTCGCCATCATTGGCAAATTGCGCACCACTTGCTGTGAGGCTTGAAATCCAAGCATTCCTGTCATTGTTCATAGTTAACCTTCTATTTTTGCGGGGAAATTTGTCTTGCTCAATTATAATGCCGCCCATTTTGCCACTTTGGCCTTGCCCTAGACAGCTCCTGTGAAAAAACCGTTCCGTTCTTATCTGCGCAAAAGTCTTTTATTTACGTTTTTCTTTACCTTACTGTTCGGTGGCGGTACTTGGTATTGGTTACAACAGCCACTCAGTTTAAGCAAAAATAAAATAGAGTTCCGCATCCCTGCGGGTAGCTCCCTACGCCAAACGGTGGCGATCATTCGACAAAGTGGCGTAGAGGTCATGGAGCTGCCGATGGTGCTATTCACCCGGATTCTGGGTCATGCAAGTGTAATCAAGGCAGGGACTTATGAAGTAAGCCAAGGTACAACACCACTACAACTGATTAACAAATTAGCAAAAGGTGAGGTCAATCAGGCCAGCATTACCTTCCCTGAAGGCTGGTCTTTCCGCCAATGGCGTGAGCGGATGGCGCAACATCCTGAGCTGGTGCATAACAGTCAGGGCTTAAGCGAGCAAGAAATATGCCAAAAATTGAATATTCCTCAGCAAAGCCTTGAAGGTTTATTGTTTCCTGATACGTATGTGTTTAATAAACGAAGCGGCGAACTTGAGCTATTGGGTTTTGCCTATCGCACGATGCAAACACGCTTGCAAACTGAATGGGAACAACGTGAAGCGGGCTTGCCGATCCAAACACCGTATCAAGCCTTGATCTTGGCCTCAATCATTGAAAAAGAAACTGGGAGCAAAAACGATCGCCTATCAATTGCCGCCGTTTTTGTGAATCGCCTGCATAAAGGCATGTTGTTGCAAACCGATCCAACGGTTATTTATGGTTTAGGTACAAAATTTGATGGTAATTTGCGTAAGGTCGATTTACTGACTGATACCCCATATAACAGTTACACTCGTGCCGGTTTACCCCCCACCCCGATTGCCATGCCTGGTTTAGCCGCTATTCAAGCCGCTTTACATCCTGCCAAAAATGACTATTTGTACTTTGTGGCAAGGGGAGATGGCACGAGCGAGTTTTCACGTACCTTAGACGAGCACAATCGTGCCGTGGATCGTTATCGGCGGGGCGGGACGGAGCAGCCACGGGTTAGCGGCTGGCCGGGTCGGATGACGATAACAACGAGACCGTCTCCACCCGGGTCACGCGGATGCTTTATTACCCTTGAAGGGATTGATGGGGCTGGCAAAAGCAGTCATGTTAGCTACTTAGGCGACTATCTGCGGCAACAAGGTTTGACGGTACACATGACTCGCGAACCGGGGGGGACACCAATTGGCGAAAAACTGCGCGATTTGGTGCTGCATGAAGCCATGAGTATCGAAACCGAAGCCTTGCTGATGTTTGCAGCGCGACAGGAGCATTTGCAACAAGTCATCCTTCCTGCCTTAGCACGCGGCGAATGGGTGATTTGTGATCGTTTTACCGATGCCACCTTTGCTTACCAAGGCGGGGGGCGGGGCTTAGATAAACGCAAGATTGTGGCGTTAGAACATTGGGTACAAGGCGAGATACAGCCTGATCTCACCTTTTTATTTGATTTACCCTGTACCGAAGCCCAGCGCAGAATGCAGCACAGTGCGCGTGAATTTGACCGTTTTGAACAGGAGCAAGCGCAATTTCATGAGCGAGTGCGGGCAAGTTATCTTGAGCGGGCGGCACAAATGCCACAACGTATGCGAGTGATTGATGGCTCACAAAGCATTGCCCACATCCGTGAATGTTTGTTAGTACATTTACACTCGCTCCCTGCTCTACAATCTACCTCCTAAACAACTTCGGTGTTCCTTGACGATGGATTTTCTTACTTTACATGCAGCGACATGGCAGCACCTGCAAGAACGTCGTCGCCAACTCCCCCATGCCTTGTTATTGGTTGGGCAAGAAGGCTCGGGCGTGGTGGAGCTAGCTCACGCATTTACCACGGCCTTATTGTGCGAAGGCGCACACGTTCAGGGCAAAGCCTGTGGTCATTGTGTCGCTTGTCGTTGGTTGCAACAACATAGCCATCCCGATTTTCGTCTACTCATTCCTGAGGCCATGCGTAGCGAAGAAGAGGCGGCAGCCGCAAGCAGCAGTGAAAAACGCAAACCCAGCCAGCAAATTCTGATTGAACAAGTACGCGATTTGCAGGACTTCCTTGCGGTCGCAACCCATCGCCAAGGTTTGCGGGTGATCTTGCTTTATCCCGCAGAAAGTATGAATCACAACACCGCCAATGCTTTGTTGAAGATGTTAGAAGAGCCACCTGCTGGAACGGTATTTGTGTTGGTCACGTTTAATTTAGACCACCTTTTACCAACAATTCGTAGCCGTTGTCAGAAAATTGCCTTGCCTGTGCCACCTGCCGACGTAGCGACACAGTTTTTAGTTGGGCAAGGGGTTAAAGAAGCCGATAAATGGTTAGCGATGGCAGGTGGTGTGCCATTACAAGCCTTAGAACTTGCCCAACATGGCGAGCCAAGCTGGTTAATCGCCTTGCTGCAATTTTTAACTCAGGGGGCAAAAGGTGATCCTTTTGTTACCGCCAGCAAGATTGAACAAGGTTTAAAGGAAAGCAAAACCCGCGACCCATTAGTAACCGTGGTGAATTGGCTACAGAAATGGGCAATTGATCTTGCCTGTGTCGCTCGGGGCTTGCCTGCGCATTACTTTGTAAAACAAGAGCATAACTTGCAGAAATTAAGCTCCGTGTTATCGCCCATCATTACGGTAAGATATGTGCGCAACTTGATTACACGTCGTCAAGCTGCCAGCCAACCGTTAAATACTCGCTTGTTTTTAGAGGATTTATGTCTGGATTATCAATCCCTCTTTGCCGAACAATCGCACGCTTAAAGCTTAAAATTTAAGCTACAGCTAAGGGAGTTAAAAATGTCTTCTTCATTATCCGTGCCAGAAACCCCAAAATCCCCCTCTGCTCGTCCTGGGGTGCTTTCCATGACGATTAGCTCGAAATCCACGTTATATGCTGCTTATATGCCGCACTTAAAGCATGGGGGCTTGTTTATTCCGGGTAATCGTCCCTATAACTTGGGGGATGAAGTCTTTGTGTTGTTATCCCTCATGGATGATAAATCCCGTTTTCCCGTTGCGGGGAGGGTGGCGTGGGTAACGCCTCCGGGCGCGCAAAATTCACGCTCCCAAGGTGTTGGTATTCATTTTCATGATGATGAAGCAGGGCGTGAGCTAAAAGCTAAGATCGAAAACCTCCTTGGTGGCTTATTACAATCTAGTCGTCCAACACATACGCTTTAACATCGTTAAGTCATTCTACTTTCTTCGTTTTTTATGTTTGTCGATTCTCACTGTCATTTAGATTTTCCCGGTTTAAGCGAACGTTTGCCTGCGGTCTTAGCAGAAATGCAGACGCAACAGGTAAATACTGCCCTGTGTATTGGGGTTAACTTGGAAGATGCGCAAGGTGTCATTGCCCTTGCCGAAAACCACCCCCACCTTTTTGCCACCGTTGGCGTACATCCCGAATACACTGGGGTAGAAGAACCAAGCGTTGAACGCCTCGTTGCCCTTGCTTCTCATCCTAAGGTCGTTGCGATTGGTGAAACCGGTTTGGATTATTACTGGCATAAAGATCAACCAGAATGGCAACGGGAACGCTTTCGGCGACATATTGCCGCTGCAAAAGCCTTAAAGAAGCCCTTGATTATTCATACGCGAGAATCGGCACAAGATACTTTGCGGATTTTGCGTGAAGAAAAAGCGGGCGAGGTCGGCGGCATCATGCATTGTTTTACCGAAAGCTGGGAAGTTGCCGAGCAAGCGTTGGAGCTTGGTTTTTATCTTTCTTTGTCTGGGATTGTGACCTTCAAAAATGCCAAAGTGGTGCATGAAGTGGCACAAAAAGCCCCACTGGATCGATTGTTAATTGAAACTGACTCGCCCTATCTCGCTCCCGCCCCCCATCGTGGCAAACAAAATGAGCCTGCGTATGTGCGCTTTGTGGCGGCACGAATTGCGGAACTACGCCAACTCAGTCTAGAGGAAGTTGCCAGTGCAACCACGGAAAACTTCCATCGTTTGTTTCCACAGACAATTAAATTCGCCTGAAATCCACTTGGAATTAAATTTATGTTTTCTGCACCGAAAAAATTATTGATTACCCTCTGCTTTGCCTTGTCAATCCCTGCATTAGTACAAGCAGCGACTTATGATGATTTAATGAATGCGGCAAAATTAGGCGATCAAACTGAAATTGAAGGACTGCTCAATAAAGGGGTTGATGTTAATACCACCGACCCGGCTGGAAATACCTTGCTGATTATTGCCGCCCGTGAGGGCAATTTAGCCCTTGTTGATACCCTGATTAAATGGCGAGCTAAACTTAATGCCCGCAATAGCCACGGTGATTCTGCCTTGCGTCTTGCTGCATTAAAAGGACATTTGAGTATTGTGCAACGTTTAGTCGA
>CAZOBT010000124.1:0-6955 GCA_964578025.1 uncultured Rhodocyclaceae bacterium
GCAAATAAAAATCCATGATTTCTGGATATTGTTTTTGCAATAAAGGCACAAAGACTTCATTCAAGGCTACGCCTAATACAGCGGGTTCATCAGGTGGTTTGCCCGTATAGGTTGAGTGGTAAATTGGATCACGGCGCATGGTGATGCGTTCGACGGTGAATACAGGAAATTCGGCTTGTTCGTTGTAATAGCCTGTATGGTCGCCGTAAGGCCCTTCTAAGGCCGTTTCACCGGGATGAATCACCCCTTCTAAAACAATTTCAGCCCGTGCCGGCACTTGTAAATCCGAGCCAAGGCATTTCACCAATTCAGTACGACTGCCGCGCAATAAACCCGCAAATTGGTATTCAGACAGCGTATCGGGAACGGGTGTGACCGCACCTAAAATCGTGGCAGGATCGCAACCAATCACCACCGCGACAGGGAAGGGCTGACCGGGATGTTGTTGGCAATGATCGCGGAAATCCAACGCTCCGCCGCGATGCGCCAGCCAGCGCATAATCAGCTTATTGCGGCCTAACAGTTGCTGGCGATAAATACCAAGGTTCTGCCGCGTTTTGTTTGGCCCGCGTGTCACTGTTAAGCCCCAAGTCAGTAAGGGGGCAATGTCATCCGGCCAGCAATGTTGAATCGGCAATTTGCCTAAATCTACGTCTGCGCCTTCCCACACTACTTCTTGGCAAGGTGCGTTACGCACCACGTTGGGACTCATGCTTAAGACTTGCTTTAACAAGGGCAATTTGTCCCATGCGTCTTTAAAGCCTTTGGGCGGTTCGGGTTCTTTCAGCATCGCCAAAGTTTTGCCAATCTCGCGCAAGGCGGTCACTGACTCTTGTCCCATGCCTAAGGCGACACGGCGCGGTGTGCCGAACAAATTGCCTAAAACAGGGAATTGGTAGCCACTGGCTTTTTCAAATAAGATGGCTGGGCCTTCTTGGCGCAATACCCGATCGCAAATTTCCGTCATTTCCAGATGCGGGCTAATCGGGCGTGGAATGCGTTTTAGCTCGCCAATGGCCTCTAATTGGGACATAAAATCGCGTAAATCTTTATATTTCATGAATCACCTAGCTCATAGCAAAGGGGGGGCGCGCTATTCATGGGCGCAAATAAACTACCAAAGATGCCTAAGCTACACAGAAAAGGCAAATCTAGGCACATGCAAAAGACAACGTAGAACTTATAATTGACGAGCGTTTTTACTTTTGGATACACACCCTTGAAAACCGTTATTCCTGTCGCGCAAGTTGAAATTGACATGTTTATCTCTGAGCTGGATCGGCCTTGGCTAGAAAGCCCATTTTTATTACAAGGCTTTGTGATTGAGACAGAACAAGAAGTTAATCAAATAAAAGCACTTTGCAAAACGGTGACGATGGATCCAAGCCATTCCGTCGGAAAATGGTTCAACGTAATACCGCGCGTAGAAGACCGAAAATTAGAACATGGCCCAGTTCCAGATGAAGCGCAACTCGTTGAAGATTTTCTTGCCGTCGCCAGCCAACTAAAAGAAGGTAATGCAGAGCGAGGACGACGTGTTCCCGCAATTGATCCCACCACAGGGCGGAGCAAACTTGAAGAAGAATTGCTCTACTCAGCTCCGATTGTGGAAGAAATGCAAAGCATTCTGCATCAAACACGACAAGCGATTGATGCAGGCAACAAGATTGACCTATCTAAAATCCCTGACTTAATTGCCGAAGTTGAGCAAAGCATTTCCCGAAATCCCGACGCGATGCTTTGGTTAACTCGCTTAAAAGCATCCGATCAATATGCGTACAACCATGCTTTGGATGTCTCCGTGCATATGATGTTGATTGGTCGCTTTATTGGGATGGAAGGTGGGACAGCGGAGCAATTAGGGCTGGCTGGGTTAACACAGGATTTAGGGAAATCCCAAGTACCACCCGCCATCTTGAACAAACCAAGCTCGCTCACGACAGCCGAGTTTGAATTAGTAAAGCGTCATGTCGCCAATTCTTTACGCTTAATGGTAGGGCAACCTGGCGTTACCCCCCTTGTTTTCGATGTTATTGCGAATCACCATGAGCGTATTGATGGCAGCGGCTATCCACGCGGCCTAAATCATGAACGTCTTACCTTATATGCAGAAGTCGCCGGTTTAGTGGATACCTACTGTGCGATGACACGAGACCGGGTGTACAGCGCGGCCTTGCCAACACAGAAAGCTCTAGAAAGCATTATTCGCTTACGTGGCACGGTGTTCCGCGACACCTTGGTCGATCAACTGGTGCAATGTATGGGCTTATACCCAATTGGCACGCTGGTTGAATTAAACAGCGGCGAAGTCGGTTTAGTGATTCAACAAAACCAAGTTCGCCGCTTACAACCACGACTGATGATTGTCCTAGGCCCAGACAAATCAATTGAACGATTTCCCCGTAACTTGGACTTATTACTCAATCCATTAACCCCAACGGGTGAGGTATATCGCATTATGCGCTCCCTGCCGCCCGATGCTTACGGGATTGATCCAAAGGAATTCTACCTTGGCTAGCTCTACTGATTTTGATCACCAAACGGGTTTACCGCGCTTGCCAAGCGCGTTGGCAACCTTGGCACAACAAATACGTTCGGCGGATGATAAATATGTCCTTGGTGTCATTGCTTTTGCCGTTCCTGCGGATGCGGCATTACATCGCTTATTGCCAGAAACCACACAACGCCTCCAAGTAGAGATTACCCGACGCATTTCCGCTTTATTACGCAGCAAAGATTTGTTGTTCAGTATTGGCCCTTGGGAATGGCTCATTGTCTTACCCGAGTTGATGAGCTCTGCCCCAATGGTCATGGCAATGATGCGTTTAGGGCAATGTTTAGAAGCACCGCCATTAGAAATTGATGGGGTTTCGCTCTGGCTGAATGCGCGCTGCGGTGGGGCAACTTACCCTGAACATGGGCGTGATGCACTGTATTTAACACAATCGGCGCGTATTGCTTGTTTAGCTGCCCAAAAAGCAACAACGACAAGCCTCATGTATGAAGTATCAATGGAAAGTGTCGACGATCAGCAAAAAACCCTAGATAACGATTTTGCCCTAGCGTTGAAATTAGAAGACGGTATTCATCTGTATTTGCAACCACAAATCGATTTGATTTCCGATCGTTGTGTTGGGGCAGAAGCCTTGTTGCGTTGGGAACGTAAGCCTAAGCAATTTGTGCCACCGCCAACCATTCTGGCTTCGATTGAACGCCAAGGGCTGCGGATGCCCTTTAACCGCTGGTTAATTCAACAAGCCAGCCAAATTTGTGCGCAATTGCTTGAACGCAAGTTAGATATTGTGCTGAGTATTAACTTGAGCGCGAACGATTTGCTTGAGCCAGACTTACCCGACATGATTACCCTAGGTTTAGCGACTTGGAATGTGCCAACCTCACGCCTGTTGTTGGAAATCACTGAAACTATCATGGTGGATCAGACAGCGCAGGTGATGGAAGTTTTCCAACGTTTGCGTAATGCGGGGCTAACCTTGTCGATTGATGATTTTGGTACAGGGTTTTCAGGGATGACGTACTTAAAAACCCTGCCAGTACAAGAAGTAAAAATCGACCAAATTTTTATTCGTAATTTAGCCAATTCCCCGGCGGATCAAGAAATTGCCGAAGCCACGATTCAACTGGCGCATCGTTTAAAGATGGAAGTGATTGCGGAAGGGGTGGAGGACATGGCGGCACGGGATTTGTTAAAAGCCATGAACTGCGACAAAGCACAAGGCTTTTACTATGCGAAACCCATGCCCTTCCACGAGTTTTTAGCATGGGTAGACAAACACCATGCCGGGTTGGATGCCCAGAACTCCACAGGAAAAACTACTGGCTGATTTCCTTGCCCACCTGATTAACACCCTGTCGTAATCGCTTGAATATCCGGTGGTGTACCTAGGGTGTAGGTGGTGGTGTAAGTCACTTTGCAAGTGCTAGGGGTCGTTGCCCCATCTTTCATAAATTCAGTGATGGTTGGATTACTGGTCGTGATTTCATTCACGGTAAATCCTTGGTAATCCACCCAATCCTTAATGCCATGATAAGAAATTGCCCGCGCCCAGCCGGTTGGATAGCCGTTGTACATCGCCGCTTGCACCCCGGTGGGTGAAGTAATCAACACACTACTTTGATCTGTCACGACACATTTGGGCGTAACAATACATTTGGAATGCGCCAACTCAGCAGCGGCTTTTACTGCCCCAGCGAGGTTTTCTACCGCTTTCACCCGTGCATCTTTGCCCAAGTCCACAAATTTAGGTAAGGCGGTGGCTGCCAAAATTCCCAGAATCACAATCACGACAACCAGTTCAATCAGGGTAAAACCGCGTGCTAGGCGCGGCGTTGTTGGCAATTTATTAAGCATTTTTCTCTCCATGCGTGCTTTTTTCTGCATCCTTGTCAAAATGAATGGTGGCAAGTGGTAAATCTATTGTCCACATAAAAATATTTAAAATTTGTTAAATATCGCAGATAAATTACCGCCTTTACCCTACCGGAATTGCGCGTTTATCCACGACTTTGCGTAGGACAAAACTGGAGTGCATTCCGGTGACTCCGCTGATGCGGCTGATGCGTTGCAGTAAGAGTTCTTGGTAGGCATCCATGTCCGCCACCAGCACTTTTAATTGGTAATCCGCACTTTGCCCGGTAATCAGCAGGCATTCTAAGACTTCGGGAATGACGCTGATTTCGCGTTCAAAGTTACTAAAACGCTCTGGCGTATGTTGATCCATCGAAATATGGATCAAGGCCATCAGGCGATAGCCAAGGAGTTTTGGCTCAAGCTGGGCATGGTAGCCAATGATTAAACCCGCTTCTTCCAAAGCTTTGACCCGGCGCAAACATGGCGAAGGCGAGAGGCCGATTTGGTCAGCCAGCTCTTGGTTACTCACCCGCCCATCGGCCTGCAAGATTTGCAGAATCTGCTTATCAAATTTATCTAATTGCATTTTTATTGCGCTAATCTAAAAATTAAACGCAGATTATTCCTTAACTAGCACAAATGAGGCAATAAAACGCAAGCTAATTGCGCTGGGCTTTCTCTATCATTGCGCTATCGAAAAAATGACCTTAGGAGAAACCCCATGTTTGCAAAATCCGCCACCTCTGCTGCCAGTAAATATTCGCCTTTTCCCCCGGTGCGGCTTGCCCAGCGCGAATGGCCGAGTAAAACTTTGCATAATCCGCCAATGTGGATGAGCACGGATTTACGCGATGGCAATCAATCCTTGTTTGAACCGATGAACAGCGAACGCAAGATGCGGATGTTCCAGATGCTTTGCGCGATTGGTTTTAAGGAAATTGAAGTCGCGTTTCCCTCGGCTTCGCAAACCGATTTTGATTTTGTGCGCGGCTTGATTGAAGACGGGCATATTCCTGACGATGTGACGATTGAAGTATTAACCCAAGCGCGAGAGCATCTTATTCGCCGCACCATGGAATCCTTGCGTGGGGCAAAACGGGCGATTGTGCATGTGTATAACGCCACCTCGCCCGCCTTCCGTGATTTCGTTTTTGGCATGAGTAAAGCCGAGGTTGTGCGTATGGCGGTAGAAGCGGTGCAGTTGGTCAAACAACTTGCTGCCGAACAACCGGACACGGAATTTGTTTTGCAATACAGCCCCGAAACCTTTACCGCCACCGAGTTGGAATTTGCCAAAGAAGTCTGTGATGCCGTAACCGCCGCCTGGGAAGCCACGCCGCAGCGTAAGGTGATCCTTAACCTTCCTGCGACGGTGGAAGTGGCAACACCAAATGTCTATGCTGACCAGATTGAATGGATGCACCGCCATCTTGCGCGGCGCGACAGCGTGATTTTGAGCCTTCACCCACACAACGACCGAGGCACGGCGGTTGCGGCGGCGGAATTGGGGATGATGGCGGGGGCGGATCGCGTCGAAGGCTGTTTGTTTGGGCATGGCGAACGCACCGGCAACGTTGATCTTGTCACCTTGGCCCTTAATTTTTATAGCCAAGGCATTGATCCCGGTTTGAATTTTTCTGACATCAACGCCGTGGCGCGTACCGTCGAAGAATGCACGCAATTACCGATTCATCCGCGTCATCCCTATGTCGGCGATTTGGTGTTCACCGCCTTCTCTGGGTCACACCAAGATGCGATTAAAAAAGGCTTTGCCGCGCAAGAGGAAGCCGAGATGTGGCAAGTCCCGTATTTGCCGATTGACCCTAGCGATGTCGGGCGTAGCTATGATTCGGTGATTCGCGTCAATAGCCAATCTGGGAAAGGTGGCATTGCCTATTTGTTAGAAAACGACTACGGCATTGTCATGCCACGCCGTTTGCAGGTGGAGTTTGCGGGTGTGGTGCAACAACATACCGATAGCCACGGCGGCGAGATAGGTGCGGCGGCAATTTGGGATTTATTTACCCAAACCTATTTCCCCACGGTGGGCGATACCGCCGCGCCCAGCAAAATTGCCTATGTTGGGCACCATTTGTATGAACAGGGCGAAGGGGAAACGAAAGCACAAGGGATTCGTTTAACGGTGAACTGGCAAGGACAGCCACACACCTTAGACGGCAGTGGCAATGGGCCGATTGATGCCACGATTCATGCCTTGCACACCTTGGGCATTCAGTTGCAAGTGCGCAGCTATGAAGAACGGGCGATGGGCAAATGCCCCAGCGGCAGCGATGCCAACGCCTGTGCCTTCATCGAAGTACTCGGCAACGGCAGCAAGCACAAAGAATGGTTTGGCGTTGGCATCGACCGCAACATCATCACCGCCTCCATCAAAGCCATCCTTAGCGCGGCGAATCGGGTTTAGGCGTAAATTTATAGACCAAATTGTTTAATTTAACGCTAATTCGAGATAAGCCAAATAAATGACAAGACAAGGCAGGGGCGCGGAATAGATTAGGGGGAAATCAGACAAAAGCCCGTAAAATGCCAATCAAGCCAAATGATTAAGGCCATGAATTGGCGGTT
>CAZOBT010000125.1:0-6885 GCA_964578025.1 uncultured Rhodocyclaceae bacterium
AACTTACCTTCACTCAAGCCGGTGCAATACAACAATCTTGGCAACGGGTGTTGCGCTATCCCGATGGGCAAACCATCCGTTTTAATAGCACTTGGTGCAGTACGGCAGATGGGGCGATTCAAGAATTTGTGCAGCCATTCTTGGCCTTGCAGATGCGCCCGCAAGTGGTCATGGGCAAAGCCGGGGCAGAGCTGCATTACAGTGGAGAATGCTTCATTGTGCTGTTAGGCAGCGGCAAAAGCCGCCGCCAATTACGCTTGCCCGAATGGCTGTTGGGGCATACGGTGATTGTGGAAAAAGCCCTTGATGCCACCCATTTCCACATGGATTTCCGCCTGATTCATCCGTGGTTTGGCGAGGTGTTTTGTTATACGGGGGTATTTGCGACACAACATACGACACAACAAACGCCACCCCTCTAGTTGGTTTGCCGCCTGTCATGGTTGTAGTAGGCTTCGCGCTCGTTATCCGCCGCCGCCAGAAATCCGATGAATCACCGCACCAACGAACAGCACATTGAACAGGCGTTTATCGCCAAGTTGCAGGAATTGAAATACACCTATCGCCCAGACATCCGCGATTGGGACAGCCTGCAAGCCAATTTCCGCCAGAAGTTTGAAGCCCTGAACCGCGTCAAACTGTCTGAGCAGGAATTTAGCCGTTTGCTGGAGCAGATCATTCGCCCCGATGTCTTTCAGGCAGCAAAACTGTTGCGAGAACCGAATAGCTTAGAACGCGACGATGGCACGCCCTTGGTATTTACTTTGGTGAATCTGAAAGATTGGTGCAAAAACGAGTTTGAAGTCATCAACCAACTGCGCATCAACACCAGCAACAGCTATCACCGCTACGATGTGCTGTTGTTGCTCAATGGCATTCCCGTGGTACAGGTAGAGCTGAAAACCTTGGCAATTAGCCCACGCAAAGCCATGCAGCAAATCGTGGATTACAAAAATGATGTTGGCAATGGCTATGGCAATACCTTACTTTGCTTTGTGCAATTATTTATTGTCAGTAATCGCAGCGACACTTGGTATTTTGCCAACAACAACCCGCGCCATTTTCAGTTTAATGCCGACGAGCGTTTCTTGCCGTTTTACCAATTTGCCGGGCTAGATAACCAAAAAATTACGCATTTAGATGCTTTTGCCGAGACCTTCCTTGCCAAATGCACCTTGGGCGAGATGCTTAGCCGCTATATGGTGTTGGTCGCCAGCGAGCAAAAATTGCTGATGATGCGCCCCTACCAAATCTATGCGGTGCAAGCGATTGTGGCCTGTATTGCGCAAAACAGTGGCAATGGCTATATCTGGCATACCACGGGCAGCGGCAAAACCTTAACCTCCTTCAAAGCCGCCACCCTGCTCAAAGACAACCCGGCGATTGAAAAATGCCTGTTTGTGGTGGATCGCAAAGACCTTGATCGGCAAACGCGGGAAGAATTTAACCGCTTTCAAGAAAACTGCGTCGAAGAAAATACCAATACCGAAGCCTTGGTGCGGCGGCTGTTGTCGGATGATTATGCCGATAAAGTGATTGTCACCACGATTCAAAAGCTCGGTTTAGCCTTGGACGATGGCAAGAAAAATAGCGATAAAAGTACCAGCTACAAGGCGCGTTTGCAGCCACTGCGTGAGAAGCGCGTGGTGTTTATTTTTGATGAATGTCACCGTTCGCAATTTGGCGAGAACCACCAAGCCATTAAAGATTTTTTCCCCAAGGCGCAGTTATTTGGCTTTACCGGGACACCGATTTTTGAGGCGAATGCCAACTATCAATACGTCGAAGGCGAAACCGCGTCGTACAAAACCACGCAAGCGATTTTTCAGCAACAGCTCCATGCCTACACCATTACCCATGCGATTGAAGATCGTAATGTGCTGCGCTTTCATGTGGATTACTTTAAGCCGGGCAAACACGACGAGAGCCTTAGCACCGGCAAGCTCCCCCAGCCCGGTGAAGCCTTAGCCAAAGAAAAAGTGATTGCCACCATTTTGGCAAAACATGACATTGCCACGGCGGGGCGTAAGTTCAATGCCATCCTAGCCACGCAGTCGATTAACGATGCGATTGAGTACCAGCAACTTTTCTGCCGCTTACAGGCAGAACGGCAGGCGGTTGATCCAAATTTTGTGCCGCTGCATATTGCCTGTGTCTTTTCGCCCCCCGCCGAGGGCAATAAAGACGTGCAGCAGATTCAAGAGGATTTGCCGCAAGAAAAGCGCGACAACCAAGACAATCCAGAGGGCAAAAAGGCGGCGTTGCAGGCGATTTTGCAGGATTACAACGCCCGTTATGGCACGAATCACCGTTTGAGCGACTTTGATTTGTATTACCAAGATGTGCAAAAGCGCATTAAAGACCAGCAATACAGCAACGCCGATTTACCCCATGCGCAAAAGATTGATGTGGTGATTGTGGTGGATATGTTGCTGACGGGCTTTGATTCTAAGTTTTTGAACACCTTGTATGTGGATAAAAACCTGAAACATCATGGCTTGATCCAAGCCTTTTCGCGCACCAATCGCGTCCTGAACGATACCAAGCCTTATGGCAATATTTTGGATTTCCGCCAGCAGCAAGCGGCGGTGGATGCGGCGATTGAGTTGTTTTCTGGCGAGGCAAAGGCGGCGGCGAAAGAAATTTGGTTGGTCGACAAAGCCCCAGTGGTGATTGCCAAGCTGGGCGAAGCCGTCGACGCGCTGG
The DNA here is from genome assembly GCA_964578025.1 of uncultured Rhodocyclaceae bacterium. Lineage (GTDB taxonomy): Bacteria > Pseudomonadota > Gammaproteobacteria > Burkholderiales > Rhodocyclaceae > CAZOBT01. The sequence continues at coordinate 2,707 of CAZOBT010000125.1, forward strand.
CAAGCTTTATGCACGGGCAGGGTTTAGCCAATACGCCAGACGCGGTGCTGAATTTGAAAGGCGATACGGCGCGGGGGCAGTTCATTACCTTGTTCAAAGAGGTGCAGCGTTTAAGTACGCAGTTGGATCAATACACCGATTTAAGCACTGAGCATGAGGCGCAGATTGCGGCGATTTTGCCCTTGGATGATTTACGTGCGTTTCGTGGGGTGTATTTAGAAACGGCACGGCAGTTGCGTGAGCACCCTGTCAAACCCGACGCTGCTACGCCGTCAGTGGCAGAGCAGTTAGATTTTGAGTTTGTTTTATTTGCTTCGGCGGTGATTGATTACGATTACATCATGGGCTTGATTAGTCGCTATTCCTATTCTTCTCCGGGTAAGCAAACGATGAGCCGCGAGGAGTTGTTAGAGGAATTGTTGGCGGTGCTGCAATCCGATGCCAAATTTATGGATGAGCGCGAAGATATTGCTTCGTATATCAATACCTTAGAGCTAGGCAAAGGCTTCTCGGTGCAGGAGATCGAAGCGGGTTATTCGACGTTTAAGGCCGAAAAGCATGAGCATGAGTTAGCGGCTCTGGCAGCAACGCATGGGCTAGACACGGCGGCGTTAAACGCATTTGTGGCGACGATTTTGCAGCGTTTGATTTTCGACGGCGAAGCCCTAACCGACCTCCTCGCCCCCCTCGGCCTCAACTGGAAAACCCGCCGCCAAAAAGAACTCGCCCTCATGAACGACCTCTACCCCGTCTTAACCCACCGCGCCGAAGGCCGCGAAATCTCAGGATTAAATGCCTATGAACCCTACTAATCCGCCAAATTACAAGACCAAATCAAAAATCAACCAATAAAGCATGTCATACATGACTATTTCAACAATAGACCAAATGAAAACAGCCAACCAAACAACCCCCAAATTACGCTTCCCTGAGTTTTCGGGGGAGTGGGAAATTACGCCCCTAAATAAGTTAGCAAAACGTTGCTCACAGAAAAATAGCAAGAGCAATATCAAGCGTGTGTTAACTAATTCCGCTGAATATGGTGTGGTTGACCAGCGAGATTATTTTGATAAAGATATTGCCAACAAAGGTAATTTAGATGGTTATTTTATCGTTGAAAAAGGCGACTATATTTATAACCCAAGAGTTTCAACTACAGCTCCAGTCGGACCAATCTCTAAAAACAATATTGGCACTGGAGTAATGTCACCACTATATACAGTTTTTCGATTTCAAAATCAAAACAATGAATTCTTTTCCCATTATTTTAAGACCAATTTATGGCATTACTATTTGCGGAAGGTGTCAAGTACAGGTGCAAGGCATGATAGGATGGCAATTAACAATGAGACTTTTATGGCAATGCCTCTCGCCATTCCACCGGATCAAGAACAACAAAAAATAGCGGATTGCCTTTCTTCGTTGGATAATTTAATTACCGCCGAAAATAAAAAGCTGGATGCTTTGAAAACGCATAAAAAAGGGCTAATGCAGCAACTCTTCCCCGCCGAAGGCGAAACCGTGCCAAGGCTTAGATTTCCTGAGTTTTCGGGGGATTGGGAGGAGAGGAAGCTGGGCGAAGTGGCACAGTTTGCATCTGGTGGTACACCATCAAAAGATATTCCTGCCTACTGGGGTGGGAATATTCCTTGGATTAGTGCTTCTTCTATGTATGAGACAGATTTACATAGCTCCGAATTAAATATTACTGAGCTTGCAGTATCAAACGGTGCACGGATTGCTAAAAAAGGTTCTTTGTTAATTCTTGTTCGTGGCAGTATGCTTTATAACCGAGTCCCAATGGGAATCGCTACTAGAGACGTTTCATTTAACCAAGATGTTAAATCACTTACTCTTGGTAAAGAAATTAACGTCAAATTTATACTTTACCAATTACTAGCTTTTGAGCAAAAAATACCAGTAGATAAAACAGGCATAGGGGCAGGAAAAATAGATACAGATAAACTAAGAGACATTTCTATTTATCTCCCACCAATCCCAGAACAACAAAAAATCGCTGATTTTCTTTCTTCGGTGGATGAATTGATTTCGGCGCAGATTCAAAAAATTGACGCATTGAAAACCCATAAAAAGGGATTGATGCAGCAGTTATTTCCTGTTTTAAGCCACTAAGCGCGGCGCGGCTGAGGCCAAGATGTTGACCAAACTGCTATAGCTTGTTGTTAAGGCTTTGTTAAGTCGATAACTTTAACGGAAACGTTAATTTAAGGCGGGAGCTTATAAAGCGTTGCTTTGCTATCTCTCCACGTATCTTGTCATTTGTGGTTAGATAAGAGTTAATGCCTTTAATAACATCAGGTTAGTCTTTCCATGCAAGATTTACTCACATTCATTGATGCACGGCCTTTAGGGGTAACAGCAGGGGAAATTGCGCAGCATTTACCACTGAGTCGAACCACATTAAATCGCCGTTTACGGGAGGCGGTACAAGCGGGACGTATCGTGGTTACAGGGAAGGGGGTAGCGACACGCTATTACAGTGCTGACCCATTGGTGAGCTTACGTTCTTATTTCGCTAAACCACATACAGAACGCCCGCTTGCCCCTTATCAGGAAAAATGGCTTGCTCCTTATCCAGCCTTATCGTTAGCGACAGAACAGCAATTTGCCAGCCTTTCTAGCTATCAGCTTACGAAAAGAGAGCTAGGAAAATTTCTGATTGATTTTTCTTGTGCTTCTTCTGTGCTTGAAGGCGGGACGTATTCTTTTCTTGATACACAAGCCTTGCTTGAATATGGGGAGAAATCCGCAGGGAAGCCATTGGAAGATGCTTTTTTAGTGTTAAACCACAAAGAAGCCTTTGAGTATTTACATGACCATCTGGACTTGGCTTCTATCTATACGGTGCATGACTTGTTAACCAATGACCATGACATCGCTGCATTGCAAGAGACTGCCCATTTTTTACCTAAAACACGACGTGGTACGGTGCGCGAATATACCGAGGTTGATATTCGCTTAAGTACCTATTTACCGCCATTTCGCCCAGGTACAGGTTATTTACAACAGATGCTCACGCAGGTGCTGGAAACGGCAGCGCAGATGAGGAATCCAATTCAATCAGCATTTTATCTTTTGTCACGCCTTCCCTATTTACAACCCTTCGAGGATGGCAATAAACGTACTTCTCGGGTGATTTGCAATGTGCCATTGATTAAAGCCAAACTTCCTCCCTTGTCGTTTGTCGACTTCGGGAAACAAGATTACCTCGTCTCAATGCTGGCTTTTTATGAATTGGGTGATATTCGTTTGTTAGAGCGTTGTTTTGTGAACGCTTACCAAAAATCCATTGCGCGTCTTCGCTTTAAATCTTGAGACAAGGTGGTGAAAACGTCTGCGCAGCAAGTCAGGCAACGGGAATGGACGGGAATGTATGGCCTCTGCAACAAATTCCCGTCGCTCGGCAATGATTGGCAGGACTTTAGCTTTTGGTTTTCAGGAAGGAAGTTTGATTTTTTAGATAAGATAGATAAGATATAGAAATCAAATAACACCTTGGAGCAACAAATGCGAGTTGTCACATCAGGGAAAATTCAAGCGCATTTTGGTGAGATTGCCGAGATAGCAAAGTTTGGTGAGCCAGTGACCATCACACAGTATGGTCGCCCAACCTTATTGTTAATACGCTATCAAGATGGCATGGATGCCTTGCGCCAGATGGAGCAGAAGCAATTAACTTCGTGGTTGGATGGGCGGGAAAAAACTGCGCCAGCGGCGGCACTGAACCTTTCTGAAGACGAACTGAACGCGCTCATCAATGAAGAAATCGCAAAGTAAATTAAAGATTGTCATTGATACCAACATTCTTTTAAGTGCCGCCATCAAGCCAAACTCCACGGCTTCACGCGCATTGCGTAAGGCTATCAATGAGTGCGATATTTTTATTTCTGAGGCAACATTCGCCGAGCTGGTAGAGGTAATCCAGCGGAAAAAATTTGATGCCTATTTCACACATACCGAGTATTCAAGGCGTGAGTTTTTGGCGTACTTTCTTGCCTTTTGTCAGAAGGTAGAAATCTCTGAAGTAATTACCGATTGCCTTGACCCCAAAGATAATAAATTTCTTGAAGTCGCCATCGTGGCGGAGGCAGAAATGCTGGTTTCTGGAGACAAAAAGCACCTGTTATCCATGAATCCATATCGCGGCATTAAGATTGT
>CAZOBT010000126.1:0-6878 GCA_964578025.1 uncultured Rhodocyclaceae bacterium
TTAATCTCCGCATTTTTTGCGGAGATTAGCACGGGTTTTCTCCGCATCGGGTCAAACTGAGCGTTGTTTCCCTCTGGTGATTCGCCCGAAAATCGTTGTGCGATAGCGTAAAATCCCGCCTCCTTCTTCCCGCTGGCACTTGCCTTGTTGATTGTGGCGATTGATTTTTCCCTTTTTATTTCTCCTTGCCTTGCCACCATCGCGGTGCTGCTCGATTACCTCTTGGGGGAGCCACGGCGTTGGCATCCTTTAGTTGGTTTTGGTAATTACGTGCAGCGGTTAGAGTTGGTCTTTAATAGAAATCCCCAGAGCAAATATGCTTATTTATGGGGATTTTTTACTTGGTCTATTGCTGTCCTGCCTGTTGTCTATGTGGCGTATTGGCTACGGCAACAAGGGCAACTATGGCAATGGGGTGTGGATATTGGCCTCTTGTATTTCGCGCTGGGGGCGCGGAGTTTGGGGCAACATGCCGAGGCAGTGCGCCAGCCCTTAGAGGCGGGGGATTTAGCCACGGCACGGACGAAAGTCGGCTGGATGGTGTCGCGTGATACGACGCAGCTTGATGCCTCTGGTGTGAGCAAAGCCGCGATGGAGTCTGTCTTAGAAAACGGTAACGATGCGATTTTTGGCACGCTGTTTTGGTTCTTTGTCTGGGGTGCGCCGGGGGCGTTGTTGTTCCGTTTCGCCAATACCCTCGATGCGATGTGGGGTTATCGCACCCCGCGCTTTAGCTATTTTGGGTGGATGGCAGCGCGTTTTGATGATGGTCTCAATTACCTACCAGCGCGTTTAACCGCCCTGTCTTACGCCTTATTAGGGCAAACTCGCTTGGCCTTACGTTGTTGGCGGGTACAAGCTCCAACATGGGACAGCCCCAATGCCGGGCCGGTGATGGCGGCGGGGGCGGGGAGTTTGGGGGTGTTGTTGGGTGGGAGTGCGATTTACCACGGCAAAGAAGAACTGCGCCCACCGTTGGGGGCAGGTGCGCCGCCAACGGCGCAGGATTTACGCCGCGCCATGCGTTTGATTCAGCGTAGTTTATGCTTATGGTTGCTGGTAGCGTGGGGTATTGCCACTGCCTTAGTTAGCGTCCGCATTTAACAATTTTCAAGGAGCTGTTTGCATGTTGGAGCATGGTGGTCGTTTGCGTGAAGCAGCGGCATGTTATGGGATTCCCTTGCGTTCTTGGCATGATTTATCCACCGGAATTAGCCCACAAGCGTTTCCGATTCCGAGTATTCCGCGCATTGTGTGGCAGCGTTTGCCCGAAGAAAATGATGGCTTAGAACTGGCAGCCAGTGCCTATTATCAAAATAAAAATGTCTTGCCCGTCGCTGGTTCGCAAGCCGCCATCATGGCGATTCCGCGTTTGTTTATTGGCATGAAAGCGGGGATTGGGCATGAGTTAAATATCGCTTGCTTAGGCCCTTTATATGCCGAGCATCCCCATGCGTGGCTTAATGCTGGGCATCATGTCACGACCTATACCCACGCTAATTTAGAGGCGGCAGCGCAAACGCAAGATGTGGTGGTGGTATGTAATCCAAACAATCCCACTGCCGAGATGATCCCCTCCCCGCATTTGCTCAGTGCAGCACGACGTTTACGGGAACGCGGCGGTTATTTGATTGTGGATGAAGCCTTTGCCGATGCCATGCCCGAAAACAGCCTCAGCCATTACGCTGGAACAGCGACAGCACCTAATCTGATTGTGCTGCGTTCTTTGGGCAAATTCTTTGGTTTAGCCGGGGCGCGGGTCGGGTTTGTTTTGGCACATCCCGATGTATTAACCCCCTTGCGTGAGTATTTAGGGCCGTGGGGTATTAGTGGCCCCGCGCGCTGGGTGGCACAACTGGCCTTGGATAACACGGAGTGGCAAGAACAAAATCGCCAACGTTTACACAACGACAGCGCGCGCCTTGCAGCTTTGTTGCAAGGCTTGGGCGAGGTACGGCGTAATCCCTTGTTTTGTTATCTCGTCTTACATCGCGCCGATGATTTAGCCAAATTCTTGGCACGGCGCGGCATTTTGGTGCGCTTCTTTGCAGAACCGTTGGCTTTGCGTTTTGGCTTACCCAATAGCGAAAGTGCTTGGGAAGCCCTAGAACAAGCCTTAGAAATTTGGAAAAAACAATGCTGAATTTTCGTTCCCTTTTTTACTTGGCAAGCAGCGTCTTGACGCTAATCGCTGCCCCGCTGGCACACGCTGAGTTTGTGATTAAAGACGATACTGGGCAGGAGTTGCGCTTAAAAGAAGCCCCCAAACGTATCGTTAGCCTTGCCCCGCATGTCACCGAAACCTTATTTGCGGCGGGTGGGGGGAGCAAAATTGTCGGGACGGTGGATTACAGCGATTACCCCGAAGCCGCCAAAAAATTGCCGCGTGTGGGGGGCTATAGCCGTGTGGATTTAGAAGCCGTTGCCGCCTTAAAGCCGGATTTAATCATTGCGTGGCAAAGTGGTAATGCCAGTGCGCAAATGGAGAAAATTCGTGGCTTAGGCATTCCGATTTTTCTGACCCAGCCGAATACCTTGGATGATGTTGCGGTGGAATTAGAAAAACTTGGCAAGTTGGCAGGCACAGAAAGCATCGCCAACGCCGCCGCCAGCAAGTTCCGCGAACGCCTGACCAAATTACGCCAAGGCTATAGCCAAAAAGCCAAGGTACGGGTGTTTTACCAAATTTGGAAAACGCCCTTGATGACGGTGGGCGGGCCGCAGATTATTTCCAGTGCAATTCAACTCTGTGGCGGCGAAAACGTCTTTGGCAATTTGCCGCAAATGTCGCCCACGGTCAGTTTGGAGGCGGTGATTGCCGCCGACCCCGAAGCCATTGTGGCAACAGGCATGGGCGATGCGCGTCCCGATTGGCTTGGTGATTGGAATCAATGGACACGTATGACAGCGGTGAAACGGGGCAATTTATTCCACATCAACCCCGACATCATGCAACGCCATACCCCACGCATTTTGGATGGCACAGAAAAGCTCTGTCTCGCTTTAGAACAAGCCCGCAGTAAGCGAGCGAAATAGCGGGCAAAATAAGCGGACAAAATAACTCCACCCCAAAAAAGCCTCTGACATTTTCTAATCTCTGCCCAACTTAACTCGACATGATTGCTCCTGCCGCCAGCCTACGCCCTGCCTTACGTTATCGCATCGCGCCACTTGATCCCCATGCGCATTTGTTTATGGTGACTTGCACCATTAGCGACCCTGATCCCGCCGGGCAAACGTTCTTTTTACCCACATGGATTCCCGGTAGTTATATGTTGCGCGACTTTGCCAAAAACGTCGTGGCACTCCATGCGGAATCGGCTGGGCGATCGGTGGCGGTGACGCAGTTAAGCCAATCGCGTTGGCAAGCTGCCCCGGTGGCGGGCGAGCTCACCTTGTCATGGCAAATTTATGCGTGGGATTTATCGGTACGCACCGCGCATTTGGATGCCAGCCATGCGTTTTTTAACGGGACGAGCGTTTTCCCCTGCATTGAGGGCAAAGAAGATCGCCCATGTTTGGTCGACATCCAAGCTCCCGACGATTATCACGCTGGGGGCAATGCCGCGACATGGCGTGTGGCGACCACGCTACGCCCCGCCGACGGTTTTCCTCAAGCCGCCGCGCCGTGGGGCTTTGGCCTATATTGGGCAGATAACTACGATGAATTGGTCGATCACCCGGTGGAAATGGGCAATTTTTCCTTGTTGCAATTTACCGCCGCAGGTGTGCCACACGCGGTTGCGATTACCGGGCAACACGATGCTGATTTAGTGCGCTTGGGTGAAGATTTGCAACGCATTTGCGAATGGCAAATTGCCTTCTTTGGCAACTCGCCACCGATGAATAAATACTTATTTCTCATTACCGTGGTCGGTGACGGCTATGGCGGTTTAGAACATCGTGCCTCTACCGCTTTGTTATGCAGCCGCTACGATTTACCCACGGCGAACACGCCACGCGACAATCTGCCCGATGGCTATCTCAGCTTGTTGGGGCTGTGTAGCCATGAATATTTCCATACATGGAACGTCAAACGCATCAAACCGGCGGCGTTTATTCCCTACGACTTGCAGCAGGGAAACCCAACGCGCTTACTCTGGGCATTTGAAGGCTTTACCTCGTATTACGACGATCTATGTTTGCGCCGCTGCGGTTTAATCTCTGGCGAGCAATATTTAAATGTTCTTGCTAAAACCTTAAGCCAAGTACAAAAAACGCCGGGGCAGCAGGTGCAAAGTTTGGTTGATTCGTCCTTCACCGCGTGGACAAAGTATTACCAACAAAACGAAAATACCCCGAATGCCGTGGTCAGTTATTACACCAAAGGCGCGGTGGTAGCCTTGGCCTTAGATGTGCAACTACGCACCGCCAGCCAAGGCACATGCAGCCTAGATGATGTGATGCTGGCCTTGTGGGAGCGACATGGCAAAACCGGGCAAGGCGTGGCAGAAGATGGCCTCTATGCCTTGGTCAGTGAAATCGGTGGGGCAAAACTCGGCGCATGGTTGCAACATGCCGTAGAAACCACCGGCGAAATTCCTTTGGTCGAGCCACTCGCGGCAATTGGGGTCGATTTAACGTGGATGAGCAGTAGCAGCAATCACCACGCTTGGTTAGGGGTGCGCACCAGCAACGAAGGCAACGAGGTCAAAGTCACCCACGTTTTCAACCACAGCCCCGCGCACCACGCGGGAATCGCCGCTGGCGATGTCCTCGTCGCATGGAACGGCCTCCGCATCACCCCCAGCAGCTTCGACAAGCTTTTACAACGCCACCTCACTGGCGAAACTGTACAGCTCTACCTCTTCCGCCGCGACGAACTGCAACAACTCCCCCTCATGCCCGGCCCCGCCCCCCTCGACATGGCACGCCTACAAGCCCACAACGAAGCCTCCGGCACAGTACAAAGCTTGCGGCAAGGGTGGTTGGGGGGATGAGGTCGAATTGGCGTAGTATTTGGTCTTGATTGCATTTAATAATATCTAACATCGTTATTTCGTCGATTTTTCATTTGGTCTTTATTTTTATTGCTTAAACCGCGAAAGAGGGTCTTATGTCCACGGCTGCCAATAACCGCTTATTACGCGACCTATTCAATGCCTTGCCAAAAACGGCAGAGGGCGGGGTGTATCAGGCGCAGTGGTATGTCAATCGTTCCCCTGACGAACAACACGATCCAGTTGCCAGCCTGTGCCAATACATTGAATGGGAAGAAAACGGCAGTTATTTATTTTCTGGCTTACGCGGCGCGGGGAAGACCACCGAACTCAACCGCTTACAGCACGAACTACGCCAAAACAATATTCAAGCGTATTACTGCGATGCTGGGCGTTACCTCAATTTGAATGATCCGAAATTGAGTATGCCCGAGCTTTTAATGACGGTTTTAGCTGGGCTGGCGGATGCAGTGCGGCAAGAGTTTGGACAAGATTGCCTGCACGATTCGATCTGGGAGCGTACTAAACGTTTGCTCAATGCCGAAGTACGTTTGAAGCCGAAAGTGAGTATGCCCTTAGGCGGTGCTGGCGAAAAAATTGACGTTGAAGCGACGCTACAAGAGAACCCGGATTTTCGTAAGAAGCTGATTGAGTTTGCCAAGCTTTCCAGTGAGTTTTATCGCGAAGCTGAGGAGTTTGCACAAATCTTGGTGCAGGTGATTCGCCAACAGACCAAGCCCGATAAAAAGATTGTGTTGTTGGTGGATTCGCTAGAGCGCGTTTCTGCGCCGACTGGGGAAGAAGCCGTCTTGTTTGATAGCTTAAAAGAAGTCTTTTTTAACGACCCCAAGCGTTTGCAATTTCCAAATTTATCGGTGGTGTATTCTGCGCCCCCCTATTTACATGCAGTACTGCCCGGCGTGAGTGCAGGGTTTTCGCGGGTCGTATCACTGCCTAGCTTCAAAGTTAGCCAACGCCCAACGGTAGAGGGGAATGCGGCAAAAAACCCCGATGGTTTGGCTCTGATGCAGCATGTCTTGGCGCAACGTTTCCCGCGTTGGCAAGCGGTATTAACGCCCCCCGTGCTTGAACATTTGGCTTGGTTGTCAGGGGGCAATGTGCGGCGATTCTTTAGCTTGTTGCGCACGGTTGCCCAGAAAGCTGCATTAGGCAAAGCCGACTTGCCCCTCACCGCCACCGATGCCCCTACCATCCGCCAAGCCATTAGCGAAGAAGCCCAGCCACTGCAATGGCTGATTGGCTCAGACCGCCTATGGTTAAAGCGTTTTATGCGCAGTAGTGATAATCCCTCGGCGCATATTGAAGACCTAAGCAAAGATTTACCCTCAATCATCCGTCTCTTTGACCATTCACTGGTCTTGGACTATCAAAACGGTAGCGTCTGGTATCAAGTGCCGCAGTTGGTGCGTGAATGTATTAAAGATGTCTGAGCATCCAACAACCTCAGCCTTTGAATCATTGTGGGCAGAAATCAAGCTCTTGCTTGAATGGCAACAAGGGTTTGGCTTTTATGTGGTGGTGGGGGACGATTATCGGGTTGCTCTCGCCTTACGGCAGCGGATAGAAGATGCTATGCGTGTCTCTTCTGGCGCGTTGCAGTTCCTGCGCCCACAAAACCCAGAAACGGCGGCAGTTGAGGTCTTGCAGGCCATTCTGCCCCCGTCAGAGCAAGAGGCTGCACGCTACCAACAATGGCAAGCCCCAGTCTGGTTGGATTTAACAACCGCTCCAGATGACCCCAACTGGCAAATCCCCCGCCGCCAAGTCCTCGCCGCCCTCAACGTCCGCCGCTCCGCCCTCGAAGCCTACTGCCTACGCCCCCTGTTTGTGCACCTGCCACAAAGCCTATTGCCGGAAGTTGTCACTTGGGCACCTGATTTATGGAGCATCCGCCAATTCATCGCCATCCTACCGCCA
>CAZOBT010000127.1:0-838 GCA_964578025.1 uncultured Rhodocyclaceae bacterium
GGGCGACGCATTCCAGCGGTGTTAAATGGCATGGCAACCGGGGCAGACTGGATGAGTGCCGCCTCCTTTATGGGTTTGGCTGGCACCTTATATCTTTCTGGCTATCAAGGCTTGGCCTATGTTTTAGGTTGGACAGGGGGCTTTGTCTTAGTGGCACTGTTACTTGCCCCTTATTTACGCAAATTTGGGCAATACACTATTCCTGACTTTCTCGCGGCTCGTTATGGTGGGAATACAGTACGCCTTGTAGGCGTAGGGGCAGGCATTCTGGCCTCGTTTGTTTATGTGGTGGCGCAGATTTATGGCGTAGGGTTGATTACCAGCCGCTTTGTTGGGCTGCAATTTGAAATTGGCGTATTTGTTGGTTTAGCAGGCATCCTTGTTTGCTCGTTTTTAGGTGGAATGCGGGCGGTAACTTGGACACAGGTCGCACAATACATCATCCTCATTGTGGCCTATGTGTTGCCTGTAGCAATTTTGTCGTATCAAGTGACAGGTATTCCCGTACCACAAGTCATGTATGGACAGGTATTAGCAGAAGTCACTCAGCTTGAAGACACCATTTTTCATACCGAAAAGGAACGCGAAGTACGTGCTTTATATCAAGCCCGTGCCGATGAATATGCACAAAAGATTGTGCGTTTACCTTACTCGTTAAACGAAGAACGGGAACAACTCGCTGCCAAGGTAAATCAACTCAAAGCCAGCGATGCGCAAACCCGTGACATCATTTTGGCAGAACGTGCACGCCGCGAATTGCCCCAAGACCCAGAAGCTGCCAAACGCTATTGGGAAAACAATATGTTTTTGGCTACAGATAAAGCGAGCCTTCCCACGC
>CAZOBT010000127.1:848-6782 GCA_964578025.1 uncultured Rhodocyclaceae bacterium
GAATAAACAACGTTTTAACTTTTTGGCCTTAGTCTTTTGCCTGACCGTTGGTACGGCTTCTTTACCTCATGTTTTAACCCGTTACTACACCACTCCCAGCGTACAACAAGCCCGAAAATCAGTATTTTGGTCCTTATTATTTATCTTGATTTTGTACCTGACAGCTCCCGCTTATGCCGTGCTAGCGAAGTACGAAATTTTTACCCATGTGGTCAATTCGAGCATTGCCAAAATTCCCGGCTGGGTAGCGGCTTGGGGCAAGATTGGTTTAATTTCGATTGAAGACATTAACAACGATGGCATTTTGCAACTAGCTGAATTTACCCTCAATCCCGATGTGATTGTTTTAGCAACACCAGAAATTGCTGGGATGCCCTATGTCATTTCTGGCCTTGTGGCTGCCGGGGGCTTAGCAGCGGCGTTATCGACAGCGGATGGCTTGTTACTGACGATTACCAGTGCTTTGTCACATGATGTGTATTACCGCGTACTACGCCCAGAAGCATCCACACAATGGCGTTTAGTAGTTTCCAAATCGTTATTACTGGTCGTTGCTGGGTTAGCGGCCTCAGTCGCTGCGCAAAAACCAGCGACTATTTTATACATGGTGGCTTGGGCATTTTCGCTGGCGGCTTCCGCATTTTTTCCTGCTTTAGTCCTTGGTATCTTTTGGAAACGTGCCAATCGGCAAGGGGCAATTGCCGGTATGGTGACTGGGTTATTGACCAGCTTGTATTACATTTTGCGCCTTGAGGCAGATAGTATGCCGTGGTTGCGCTTTATCACTGTCCCGATGGAGCCTTGGTATGGCATTGAGTCAATTGCGGCAGGGATATGGGGTGTGCCGTTAGGAATTGTCGTGACGATTGTGGTTAGCCTGCTTACGCCACCACCCGCATTAGAACAACGTACTTTTGTTGACCATGTGCGTCGTCCAGGGTTTTAAGTGTGATTTATGGATACGCTCACTAATACCAATATCAAAACCAAAAATGACAAACCCTATTGGCGCACCAATATGTGTCTGACGGTTTTTTTACTTATTCTCTGGGGTGGTGTCAATTTTGGTATCACGTTTTTTGCCAGAGAATTAAACGAAATTCATTTTCTAGGCTTCCCCTTGGGCTTTTACATGGCAGCGCAGGGGAGCTTGTTACTAAATTTGCTGATTACTGGGATTTATTCTTTTTACATGAATTACCTAGATCGGCGATATGGTGTTCCCGAAGACAGAAACACCTAGGCCACAGGCTTACATGCACACTACGCAATCTCGCGTTGCAGTAGGGTAATCAATTGCTGAATATGGGCAAAAAGTTCATCAAGTTTGCTATCTAAATTTGCGAACTCGCTGGCATACGCCTTTTCTTCTACCTCTAGAGCACAAGCCGCCCCAGGCTCATAAGAGAAGGTAGAAAACAGTCCTTTGACCGTATGGGCTTCCCGCCCAAGTTGTCCGGGATTTTTTGCTGTAAACATCGCTTGTAGTTGTTCTTGGTATTGGCTGGCCTCATCAATAAACATCGCCGCCAAAGTACAAAACAAATCATCATCACCGCCTAAGCGGTCAACAATTTCTGCCCGGTTGAGGCGTAATACGGGGGTAATTTTTGTTGCATCCATCCGATAACTCCTCTCGTCACGACTAACGCCGTGGATCATCTTCATCTTGGAAACGATGCTGAATTTCTAACACTTCGTGCCATCCCTTCAGCAAGGCATTTACACACGCTGGGTCAAAATGAGAACCTGCTCCATCCAATAAAAACTGCCGAGCATCGTTGATATCCCAGGCTTTTTTGTAAGGGCGTTCTGATGTCAAGGCATCAAAAACATCCGCTACGGCAACAATACGCCCAAGCAGAGGAATTGCCTCACCCACTAAACCGTTTGGATAACCACTACCATCCCATTTTTCATGATGAGCATAAGCAATTTCCGCACCTGCTTGTAGAATTTCTGAGGTGCTACCTTGTAATAACTCATAACCAATGCGGGCGTGCCGCTTCATCACTTCAAATTCTTCAGTAGTCAGTTTGCCAGGCTTGAGCAAAATGTAGTCTGGGATGCCGATTTTGCCAATGTCGTGCATCGGTGCAGAATCCAAAATCAGCTTTTGTGTCGCAGGCTCTAAACCAAGGTGTTCTGCGATCACGCGCGAGAAATGCGCCATGCGCTGAATGTGTGCCCCAGTTTCGGGATCACGGAACTCAGCCGCTCGTGAAAGGCGAAAGATCAGTTCTTGTTCGCGTTGGCGGATCACCACCACTTGTTCTTCCACCAAGGAAGCCAAGCGCAACGCTTGATCCGCAAGAAACTTCTGTCCTGTACGCAGCGCGATCATGTTTTTCATCCGCGCCATAAATTCGCCACGATCAATTGGCTTCGCAAGGAAGTCGTTTGCCCCATTTAACAAGGCTTGATAACGCACCTCGCGCTGATCGTTGGCGGTAATCATCAGCAACGGGATTTCATCGCGGCTATGCAACGCCCGGAAGGCATCAATAAATTGCAAGCCATCCATTTGCGGCATCATGTAATCCACAATAACCACGTCTGGGGTATTACTGCGACACCACTCCACTGCCTTAATCGGGCATTCAAACAGGACTGGCATACAGTCCCCAAGTTTTAGCACGAGGTGTTTTATTAAGGTTAAGTTGATATCGCTATCATCAATAATCAGTATGGTATTCACGCGCAGTGTCCCAGAAAAATGCAGCTAGCGGGCTTGGAGTATAACAAGACCTGCTTGGCGGTACATGGACAATCCGTAAGTAAATGTCGATAATCGCCTCGGTTTTTCATGGAATAAAACACAATGAAGTTTCTTTTTGATCTGCTCCCCGTCATCTTATTCTTTGTAACTTTCCGTTATGGTGAAGCCCATAAGGAAGCGGCGCATACTTGGTTAGGCAACATTGTTGACACTGGAACTATTCCACTCGATCAAGCACCTATCCTGATCGCAACGATCGTGGTGATGGTGGCAACCTTGGGGCAAATCCTCTGGGTACGGCTGCGCCACGGCAAGATTGATACGATGTTATGGGTTAGTTTATTTTTGGTGGTCTTTTTTGGCGGCCTGACTTTATTTTTCCATGATGAACGTTTTATTAAATTAAAGCCGACCATTTTGTATTGGGTTTTAGCGAGCAGTTTGGCCTTTTCTTTCTTTGTGTTGAAAAAGAACCCGATGGCAAGTTTATTGGGCGGACAAATTGAATTGCCCAACCATGCGTGGAAAACCGTTAGCCTGATGTGGATTGGTTTTTTTGCCGGAATGGGCTGTTTAAATCTTTACGTTGCGGCTAATTTTGCAACCGAAACTTGGGTTAACTTCAAACTATTTGGTGGCATGGGCTTACTTATCCTATTTGTGATTGCCCAAGGGATGTATCTCTCTCGTTTTATGCAGGAGGAAAAATAGTGTTTTATGTCATTTATGCGGAAGATCGTGCTGATTCTTTAGCTGCCCGTTTGGCCGCTCGTCCAGCGCACTTAGAACGTTTGCAAGTATTGCATGAAGCAGGCCGTTTGCTTCTGGCTGGCCCATGCCCAGCAATTGATGCCAACGACCCCGGCACCGCTGGCTTTACCGGAAGTGTGATCGTGGCGGAGTTTCCCTCATTAGCAGAGGCTCAAGTTTGGGCTGATGCTGATCCTTACCGTGCCGCAGGCGTTTATGAACGGGTGACCGTTAAGCCTTTCCGTAAAGTGTTTCCACCCAGCCCTTAAGCAATAGTCGACTATTACGCCATTCCGTATGACCACAATCCAAGCGCAAATTCATACTGCTCTCGCTGTCTTGCAACCACAACAGCTTGAACTAATTGACGATTCCGCCCTACATGCCGGACATGCCGGGGCAAGAGAAGGCGGGCATTTTCGCTTGCGTATTGTCTCGGCACAATTTGCAGGTTTGTCACGTTTAGCACGCCATAAAGCCGTTAATGCACAAGTTGCCCACTTATTACGCCAAGGTATCCATGCTCTCAGTATCAGTGCATTAACCCCTGAAGAAGCTGACTTAGCATAAATACGTTTTTTGGTATTGCGTCACTGCAAGCTTGCCTTTACCCTTGTGCCTTCCTCCCTCGTTTAATTTTTGGTTCTTAATTTACGAATTATGAAAAAACTCTCGACAACACTTGCTCTGTTAGTAGCAGGCACGTTTACGTTCAGCTCCGTCATGGCGGCAGATAAGCCTTTTGTTACTGTGAATGGTCAAGCCGTTTCACAAACACTGGCTACCGCTTTTTTGAATGAACAAAAAGCACAAGGTGCGCCCGATACGCCCGAATTACAAAACATGGTGCGCGAAGAATTAGTACGTCGTGCTTTGTTGGTACAAGAAGCCAAGAAAAAAGGCTTAGATAAGAATCCCGAAATCCAAGCGGCAATGGAACTGACCGCACAAATGGTGCTGATTCGTGCTGTTGCCAGCGAATACATCCGTAATCACCCTGTCAGTGATGCCGATTTGAAAAAGGACTATGACGCAATCAACGCGACATTGGGCAAAGAATTCCATGCCCGTCATATTCTTTTAGAGCGTGAAGACGAAGCCAAAGCAGTCATTGCACGCTTAGACAAGGGTGAAAAATTTGCCAGCTTAGCTAGCTTGTCCAAAGACCCCGGTTCAAAAGACAAAGAAGGCGATTTGGGCTGGGCACCAGCAAATACGTTTGTCGAACCGTTTGCCCAAGCCTTACAAAAGTTGGAACAAGGCAAATACACCACAGCCCCTGTTAAAACTGCCTTCGGCTACCATGTGATTTTGTTAGAAGACAGCCGCAACCCTGTACCGCCTCCCTTTGAAGAGGTAAAAGGCCGTCTCTTACAACGTTCACATAACGTCATGTTAGAAAAAATGGTCGAAGAGTTGCGCTCGAAGGCCAAAATCAATTAAGAGCTAGACAGCCTAAAACCTAGTCAGACAACGCCAGCCTTGGCGTTGCCAAACTAAGTAAAAAACTGCCAGATCAGCCATTGCATCACGCTGAATCTGGCAGTTTTGCTTTTGGGTTTAACGATAATTAAAAACCCAGACCAAACTAAAAATCACTCAACTAACAAGACAGCTCTTCCCTATTAGCGAAATAGACCAAAGCTTCTGGGTTGGCGAGGGCTTCGAGGTTTTTGACGGGGAGTTGGTGCACGATGTTGCGCACCGCAAGTTCGACGATTTTGCCGCTTTTAAGGCACTGAGATCATGGGTTTGCACTGGATGTAGCCCGACTTTGGCGGTGACATAATCAAACAAAATCTGCCCACCAGCGGCAAAAGGACTGCCATCGTAGAGCAACAATGTCGCACCAGAGGCTAATCCAAACACCAGCCTGTAACCCAGAGGAGCTATATACCTAATGATTTTCTCCCAGATAAAAATATAAATCCTATAAACTATGCACTTTTAATTTGGAGAACTGAATATCATGCCCTTACCTATTATTATTGGAGCTGCCGCTCTTGTTACTGCGGCTTATGGTGCTAAGAAAGGTTATGACGGCTATCAAAAGCATTCAGAAGCGGATGACATTATTAATTCTGTAAAAGCACGTTATGAACAGAAGAGAATGGCTTTTGACGAACAAGAAAAAGCAACTTCTTTCATGCTCGCTAAACTAGGAAAGAAAGAATTAGAAATCGGTAAAAGCATTAGCGAATTTAAGACCCTAGCAGATAATTTGCTACAACAACTCAACGCTAAAAGAGAAAATAAGTTCAACATTAATTTTCCCAAACATGAGCTACAAAAAATTGAAAATTATAGCTACACAGCTGTTAGTGTGTTGGGGACTGTTGCAGGAGCTGGTGCAACAGGTGCTGCTGTAGGTTTTGCTGTTTATGGTGGTGTTATGGCATTAGGAGCTGCATCTACTGGCACAGCCATCTCGGCTCTATCTGGTGTAGATGCTACGAATGCCACAT
>CAZOBT010000128.1:0-6738 GCA_964578025.1 uncultured Rhodocyclaceae bacterium
GACTGTACCGGAGATACCAGAAGGCACACGCAAGGAGGTGTCCTTCACATCCGAAGCTTTTTCACCAAAGATGGCACGGAGCAATTTTTCTTCGGGAGTCAGTTGTGTTTCACCCTTCGGTGTCACTTTACCAACTAGGACATCACCCGCTTCAACTTCGGCTCCGATATACACGATACCGGAATCATCCAAGCGAGAAAGTTGTGCCTCACCCAAGGACGCGATGTCACGGGTGATTTCTTCTGGCCCTAACTTGGTATCCCGTGCGACTACGGTCAATTCTTCAATGTGAATTGAGGTAAAGCGGTCTTCTGCCACCACACGCTCAGAAATCAAAATTGAGTCTTCGAAGTTGTAACCGTTCCATGGCATAAACGCCACTAACATGTTCTGACCGAGAGCCAATTCACCTTTGTCGGTGGATGCACCATCCGCGACCACATCGTACTTGGCAATGTGATCACCCACTTTCACCATGGGGCGTTGGTTGATATTGGTGTTCTGGTTAGAACGGGTGTACTTAGTCAGGTTATAAATATCGACACCAACTTCACCCGCGATGGCTTCATCATCATTGACCCGTACCACCACACGCGAGGCATCAACATAATCAACAATCCCACCGCGACGTGCGACAACGGCTGTACCAGAGTCAACCGCAACCGTGCGTTCGATACCTGTACCTACCAAAGGCTTTTCAGGGCGTAAGCAAGGCACGGCTTGACGTTGCATGTTGGCACCCATCAGCGCACGGTTCGCATCATCGTGTTCCAAGAACGGAATCAAAGAAGCTGCCACCGATACGATCTGTCCTGGCGCCACGTCCATGTATTGCACACGGCTTGGTTCAGCCAAAATGGTTTCGCCTTTTTCACGGCAAGTGACTAATTCGTCAACCAATACCCCTTCATCATCCAAGCCCGCATTCGCCTGAGCGATCACATAGCGGCCTTCTTCAATGGCGGAAAGGTATTCGATTTGGTCTGTCACCTTGTTATCAACCACCTTACGATACGGTGTTTCGATAAAGCCATAACTATTAACCCGTGCATACAAGGCTAAAGAGTTAATCAAGCCAATGTTTGGCCCTTCAGGCGTTTCAATTGGACAAACACGACCATAGTGCGTTGGATGTACGTCACGTACCTCAAAGCCTGCACGCTCGCGCGTCAAACCACCTGGCCCCAAGGCTGATACCCGACGCTTGTGCGTCACTTCAGACAAGGGGTTGGTTTGATCCATAAACTGTGATAACTGGCTAGAGCCAAAGAATTCCTTGATTGCAGCACTAATTGGCTTGGCATTAATCAAGTCATGGGGCATCAAGTTGTCAGATTCTGCTTGGTTCAAACGTTCTTTGACAGCACGTTCCACACGAACTAGGCCTGCACGGAATTGGTTCTCTGCCAATTCACCCACAGAACGGACACGACGATTACCCAAGTGGTCAATATCATCAATTTCGCCACGACCATTACGCAGCTCAACCAAAATCTTGATCACTTCAACAATGTCGCGTGGAGAAAGGGTTAACTGCTCACGCACTTCCACACCAACACCAACGGCTTTTAATTTCGCGGCTAACTCTTCGCAAGCTGCCTGTTCCGCATTCTGCAGAACAGCACGAGCACCAAAGGGCATTTCTGAAACAAGCTGTTGTACTTCTGCTAGAGAGCGACCTAATACTTCAGCAACGTTCTTTAATGCAGCTTCTGCCCGAGAGCTGAAGTAACGCACCATGACTTTATGTTCAGTCACGGCATCACGGCTAACACGACGGTTGAACTTCATTCGCCCAACTGCAGAGAGGTCATAACGCTCGTCCGAGTAGAACAAGCCATTAAACAGAATTTCTACCGCTTCTTCTGTTGGTGGCTCACCAGGACGCATCATGCGATAGATAGCAACCCGTGCGGCTTGTTTGGAAACAGTTTCATCAGTACGCAAGGTCTGTGAAATGAAACCACCATGATCCAGATCGTTGATATACAAGCAAGAAAGCTCTTCAATGCCAGCAGCAATCAACTTTGCTAACAAACTATCGGTAATTTCATCATTGGCATAAGCCAAGATTTCACCCGTGCTGGTATCAACAATGTTTTGTGCCACAACACGCCCGAGCACGAAATCATCGGGTACAGCAATGCGCGTAACATTTGCTGCTTGAAGGTCACGAATATGTTTGGCGGTAATGCGCTTATCTTTGGCGACAATGACTTTGCCATCATTGCCATAGATATCGAAACGTGCAACCTCACCACGCATTCGGCTTGGGACGAGTTGGAATTCGATACTGCTGCGCTTCAAGAAGAAGGTATCGTTTTCAAAGAATTCGCGCAAAATTTGTTCGTTGTCTAAGCCAATTGCCTTCAACAACGTGGTAACAGGCATCTTCCGCCGACGGTCAACGCGGAAATACAGGAAGTCTTTAGGGTCAAATTCAAAATCCAACCATGAACCACGGTATGGAATCACCCGGGCAGAGAATAACAACTTGCCAGAACTATGGGTCTTACCACGGTCATGTTCAAAGAACACACCAGGTGAACGATGTAACTGGGAAACAATTACCCGTTCTGTGCCATTAATAACGAAAGAGCCATTGCGCGTCATCAAGGGGATTTCACCCATGTAGACTTCTTGCTCTTTCACTTCTTTAATGCTTTCTGGATTATCACGATCCAGAATAACTAAGCGCACTTTGGCACGCAAAGAGGAGGCGAAAGTCAGGCCACGTTGCTGACACTCACTCACGTCAAACGGTGGCTCACCAAGGGTATAGCTGACAAACTCAAGGCGAGCATTGCCAGAATTCGAAACTATGGGGAAAATAGACGTAAAGGCGGCTTGTAAACCCTCATTCTTACGTTTCGCGGGAGGCAGTTCTTCCTGCAAAAAAGCCTCAAAAGACTCTAACTGGGTCGCGAGCAAAAAGGGAACATTCAGTACGTTAGCCCGTTTGGCAAAACTTTTACGAATACGCTTTTTCTCGGTGTAGGAGTAGGTCATGATCGCTCCGAGATCAGAAAACACAAACCGCCAACATCATTACTGCATGCTGGCACCAATTGATACTCAAACAAAAACAAATAAACGCAAAGCGACAAATTAACTATTTATTTGGGTTTATTTGCTTAACGACTAACGAATACATCATAAAAACTGCAAAAACAAGAAGGTTTGTCAAGTTGGTTTTCACAATGCACAAAAGGGCTGGTGGCAAACCACCAGCCCTCGTATGAAGCAAAAAATTACTTCAATTCAACCTTAGCACCAGCATCTTCGAGTTGCTTCTTCAGTGCTTCTGCATCGGCCTTAGGCAAGCCTTCTTTAACTGCCTTAGGTGCGCCGTCAACTACGTCTTTAGCTTCTTTCAAGCCCAAGCCGGTAGCAGCACGAACCACCTTAATGACTTCAACCTTCTTGTCACCGGCAGCCAATAACATTACGGTGAATTCGGTTTGCTCTTCAACAGCAGCAGCAGGACCAGCAGCGGGGCCAGCAACAGCCAATGATGCAGCAGAAACGCCAAACTTTTCTTCGAATGCCTTAACCAAGTCATTCAATTCCATAACGGTCATACCGCCAACGGCTTCTAAGATGTCTTCTTTAGTAATTGCCATGTTAAGTTACTCCAGATTCTTAAATCGTATTAGATCAAACAGATCAAATTAAGCAGCGGCTTCTTCTTCGCGTTTTTTCGCGAGAGCAGCCAAGGCACCGGCAAAGCCAGAAACAGGGGCTTGCATCACACCCAACAACTTCGCCAACAATTCCTCGCGGCTGGGGATAGATGCCAACGCCTGTACACCCGCTTTGTCTAACACGTTGCCAGCATAACAACCAGCCTTAATCACCAGTTTGTCATTACCTTTTGCAAAGTCGTTTAATACTTTCGCAGCAGCAACGGGATCAGCAGAAATACCGTAAATGAGCGGGCCAACCATTTGATCGGCAAGACCGGCAAATGCAGTATCTGCTACAGCGCGGCGCACTAAAGTATTCTTCAGTACGCGGAGGTAAACCCCAGATTGGCGAGCCTGAGCGCGCAGTTTGGTGAGATCACCCACCTCAATGCCACGGTATTCAGCTACGGCAATCGTCTGGGCATTCGCAACTTGTGCGGCTACCTCGGCTACAACAGCCTTTTTATCTTCAAGATTGAGACCCACAGGTCTTTCCTCCTATCAAGTCGAAACACGGCATTCACAATAAACACCGCACCCACGGCGACCTGAACAAAATTTTTGTTCGGGGACACCGTCTACGCAGGCTGGCAAATTGGCAACACCAAAATTGCAACGATTAAGTAAATAACACCTGCGGTCTTTGACGACTCGGTGCGCCACAAAGCAAAGTTTGCTTACTCAGCACACCGACCCAAAGTTCTTTTTAGCGATTAAGCCAATAAGCTGGTTTGATCCACACGGACACCTGGGCCCATCGTGGAAGCAACAGCGACTTTACGCAGATAAACACCCTTAGAGCTAGCTGGCTTGGCTTTATTCAAAGCATCAATCAGAGCTTTTAAGTTTTGTTGCAGTGCTTCAATAGAGAAAGATGCACGACCAATGGTGGCGTGAATAATACCGCCCTTATCAGTACGGTATTGCACTTGACCAGCTTTCGCGTTTGCAACAGCTGTAGTCACGTCCATCGTTACCGTGCCAACCTTAGGGTTAGGCATCAAACCACGAGGGCCGAGGATTTGACCTAACTGACCAACGATACGCATTGCATCAGGTGTGGCAATCACGATATCAAAGTTGAGGTTGCCTGCTTTGACTTCTGCTGCCAAATCATCAAAACCAACAACATCAGCACCAGCCGCTTTTGCAGCTTCAGCCTTGTCGCCTTGAGCAAACACTGCCACACGCACGGTCTTGCCTGTACCAGCAGGTAAAACCACTGAGCCACGTACTAATTGGTCAGACTTACGTGCATCAATACCCAAGTTCACTGCCACATCAATAGACTCGTCAAACTTAGCAGTTGCAGTTTCTTTGGCTAATGCCAATGCATCTTGTACAGAGTACAACTTTTGCGGAACAATTTTGCCCTGCAAGGCTTGTTGACGCTTAGTTAATTTTGCCATCTTACAGCCCCTCCACCGTAATACCCATGGAGCGTGCAGAACCCGCGATCGTGCGAATTGCTGCTTCCATGTCAGCTGCCGTTAAGTCAGGCATTTTGGTCTTAGCAATTTCTTCGCACTGTGCACGCGTAATCTTGCCCACTTTGTCAGTGTGTGGTTTAGCAGAACCTGATTTAATCCCTGCTGCCTTCTTAATCAGAATGGTGGCAGGAGGAGTCTTCATCACAAAGGTGAAAGACTTATCCGCATAAGCGGTGATCACCACAGGAATTGGCAAACCGGGTTCCATGCCTTGCGTTTTTGCATTGAACTCTTTACAGAATGCCATAATGTTCAAACCACGTTGACCTAGTGCAGGACCGATGGGAGGCGAGGGATTCGCTTTACCAGCGGGCACTTGCAGCTTGACATAGCCTACAATTTTCTTTGCCACAGATAGCTCCTTTAACGGGTGATAACGCACAACAATACATTGTGCTCCCCAAAACAAATGGGCGATCGCCACCAGCGATCACCCTCACTCAAACAACTAATTACTAGGATTTTTCTACTTGACCGAACTCAAGTTCTACTGGTGTTGCACGTCCAAAAATCGTAACTGACACCTGCAACTTATTCTTGTCGTAATTAACTTCTTCAACCGTGCCGTGAAAATCAGTAAAAGGCCCTTCCTTGACGCGTACAACCTCACCAATTTCAAACAAAATCTTAGGACGAGGTTTATCAACCCCTTCCTGCATCTGTGCCAAAATTTTCTCTACTTCTTTTTGAGAAATTGGCGTAGGGCGAGTTGCTGTACCACCAACAAAACCTGTTACCTTTGGTGTACTTTTCACCAAGTGCCATGTCTCATCGTTCATCTCCATCTCGACCAACACATAACCAGGAAAGAACTTGCGCTCAGAAATAGTTTTTTGCCCAGCACGCATCTCCACAACCTCTTCAACTGGGACAAGAATTTGTCCAAAAAGGTCTTCCATGCTCTGCCGGGTAATACGCTCGGTTAATGCACGCTTTACGCTTTTTTCAAAGCCAGAATAGGCGTGCACAACATACCAACGCTTACTCATAATCTATTTTCTCCACCCCAAAATCCAATCGTAAAAAACGATTTCTAGACCTTTATCAGTTAGGTAAAGGAAAACAGACATTACTAAAACAAATGCAAAAACTGCAATGGTTGTTTGGGTTGTTTCTTTACGTGACGGCCAAACGACTTTACGTGCTTCTAGCCAAGATTCTTGAGCAAAAGCAAAAAAACGAGAGCCTAATGTTGTTTTCCATGCTACAGCCACAGCAAGGCCAAGGCCAAGCAACACGGAAAGAACGCGCAGAACCATAGCCGATTCTGACAGAACATAAAAGCCAACTACGCCAGCAACAAGCAGGAGCAAGGCTAGCGCAAACTTAATTTTATCGGCCATCTTTTTGTGAGACTCGACTATTTATAGGGTGGCAGGGGCGGAGGGAATCGAACCCCCGACCTTCGGTTTTGGAAACCGGCGCTCTACCAATTGAGCTACACCCCTGCTGTAGAAAATCCGGGATGTTAAACAACAACATCCCAGACAAACTCATTAACTACTTGTTACTCGATGATTTTGGCAACAACGCCAGCACCAACGGTACGACCACCTTCACGG